>CABRGI010000270.1 GCA_902470455.1 uncultured Parvimonas sp. | reverse complement strand
GGTTTTAGATGCGATAAAGAAATTGGATTTTAAGCCTAATGAATTGGCAAGAAGTCTTGTAATGAGAAAATCAAATATGATTGGTGTTATTGTGAAAGATATTGGTATTTCATATATGGCACAAATTATTAGAGGAATTGAAGAAATCGGAAGAATGTATAATTACGATATTTTACTTTCCAGTACATACGGAGATATTGAAGTAGAGCATAAGATTATCGAATTTATGTGCACTAAACAGGTTGAAGGGATAATTATGATTAGTGAAAAGATTAATCCTGAAATACTGTTTAAGTTGAAAAGTAAAAATATTCCTTTTGTAAGACTTGATAAATTTTACGAATATACAGATGAACATACTGTAAGTATAGATTATAAATCAACTTGTAATAAAATGACAAATTATCTTGTAGATGAAGGTCATGAGAGCATCGTTTTTATTAGCGAAGATATTACAAGTAGAATCGGTAGAGAAAAACTTGCAGGATTTAATGAAGCTGTTGCAGAAAGAAAAGTAAAATCAGCACTTATAAATGCAAAAGATATTACAGTTCAAACAGGATATGATATGGGAGAAGAAATTTTCAAACTTATCAAGGAAAATAATTCAACTGTAGTTTTTGCGAGTGAAGATGCTTTAGCTATCGGTTTTATTAGTTATTGTTACGATAACGGTCTTAAAGTTCCGCAAGACATTTCAGTTGCAGGGTTTGGAGATGATTTAATTGCTTCAATTTACAGACCTGCTCTTACAACAATAGAAGAACCATATTATGATATGGGAGCAATTTCTATGAGAAAGTTGATTAAGGAACTTAGAAATGAAGAAAAATTAAAAGATGTTACAATCCTACCTTCAAGAATAATTGAAAGAGGTTCAGTTGCAACTTTTAAGAAAAAATAAGTAAATAGATTTTAAAAATGCTCTTCCTTTTGAAGAGCTTTTTTTGAAATGAAAGAGGGTGATTAAATGGGGATTTATTGGGCTGTTCGAGACGGCTTTAAAAAGGCAAAAACCAGATTTTTGCTGGGATGTGTCTTTGATATAATCAGTAGTTTAATTTTAATATATTTAGTAACATTAACAGGAACAATTGTAGATTTATTTAAAAGTCCGAATTTTGATGTTACAAAAATTTATAAATATGTAGCTTTAATGATATTTTTGGGAGCGGTTAACTTTTTAAGCTTTATGACTTTTTCATATTTGGTCTTTGGCTCGGGGGCAAAACTTAAGATGTACTATAAAGATATAATTTTTAGAAAAATTTTAAAAAAATCTCCCGACTTTTTTCAAAAAAATACTGCAGGAGATGTAATTGGACTTGCAGATAATGAAACTAAATATATATTTGAATATTTCAGTTTTGGAATTCTATTAGTTTGTGATTCTATGTTTATGCCTTTAATATGTGCAACTTATTTAGTATTTTTCCTATCTTGGAAGCTGACGATTGCAGTTATGTTTCCTTTTATCTTTACAGCTATTATTACAAATATAGTAAGTAAAAAAGTTG
>CABRGI010000269.1 GCA_902470455.1 uncultured Parvimonas sp. | reverse complement strand
GAACCTGTGAAATATGACGATTTATCCTCAAAAGAAGTTTTAGAAACTTCTGCTGATATTAGAAAAAGAGTTGAAAAAGCTAGAAAAATTCAACTTGAAAGATATAAAAACGAAAAAATATATAATAATGCGAATCTTTCTGCAAGACAGATTAAGAAATATATTATTTTAGATGAAAAACTTGAAAAAATTATAGAGTTTGCATTTAAAAAGTTTAAGTTTTCAGCAAGATCTTTTAATAAAATTTTGAAGTTGACAAGAACAATTGCAGACTTGGACGGAAGTGAAGAAATTAAGGAAGAACATCTGTTAGAAGCAATCAGATATAGAAGTTTGAGCAATAAATATTGGAGTTAGCTATGAGAAATGAAGATGCTTTGTTATTTTTAAGTTATTTGAATTTTGACTATAAAATTAAAGATGAATTATTAAATCATTTTACTTTGGAACATATTGAGGAGATATTTTGTTTATCTGGAGAATATTTTAAAGAAAATAAGCTTTTAACTAAGAATAATATAGAAAAATTAGTTGAAGAGAGAGAAAAATTTAATTCAGATGCTTATAGAGATTATTTAGAGAAAAAGAAAGTGAAATATGTAAGTATTTTGAGTGAAAATTATCCAATTAATCTAAAAGATATTGAATTTATTCCACAAGTTATTTATTATAAGGGAGATATTTTACCGGAGGATGAATTTGCACTTTCAATTGTTGGCTCCAGAAAATGTACTAATTATGGTGCTTGGGCAACAGAATATTTTGCAAGGTCAATCTCAGAACTTGGAATAAGGATTGTTTCAGGAATGGCATTAGGTATTGATTCCATTTCACATAGAGCTGCTTTAAAATCAGGTGGAAGAACGATAGCCGTTTTAGGTTGTGGAGTTGATACAGCCTATCCTAAAACTAATTACAGATTGTATGATGAAATTATAGAAAATGGTGCAGTTATGAGTGAATTTCCTATTGGTATGCCACCTTTAGCACATAATTTTCCTGTTAGAAACAGAATTATTTCAGGACTTTCAAAAGCTTTATTGGTTATAGAAGCACAAGATCGTTCAGGCACTCTTATAACTTCAAGATTTGCAAATGAACAGTCAAAAGAAATTTTTGCACTTCCCGGAAATATAAACAGTTTATATAGTAAAGGAACGAATAAATTGATAAAAGATGGAGCATTGATTGCTACGGATTATCAAGATATTATAGATGGGGTTATTGATTTTTCGGAATTTATTTTGAATAAAAATAAGGAAGAAAAAGATTTGGATATTTTAGATGCAAAAGAACTTTTGATTTATAATTTAATAAATGAAGAACCGAAGTCTCAAAATAAAATTTCAACAATAACAGGTTTTTCAATTATTGAAACAAATACAATTTTAACTGCATTGGAGCTAAAGGGATTTATAAAAGAGCTAAATGGGGGAATTTTTGTAGTTGATTAGTTAAGAGATGAATTTCATCTCTTTTTTTATAAAAATGGAGGATTTATGATTAAAATAATTTTTTTAATTTTACCT
>CABRGI010000268.1 GCA_902470455.1 uncultured Parvimonas sp. | reverse complement strand
AAAGCTATCAAGTGTTATCAGAAATGAAGAACTAATGTTCAATATTCGAATTGTTATAAATGAAATAGTTATAAATAGTTATGAGCATGGTAATAAATGTAATAAAGAAAAAGGAATAAATTTAAAAGTTTGTGTTAATATGGACTGTATACATATAAATGTCAAGGATGAAGGTGATGGGATAAATTATATTTTTAATGAAAATAGAGATATAAATATGACTACATCTGGGCGTGGACTTAGAATAGTTAAACATTTAGTTGATGAACTTGAGATACATAATAATGAAATAAGTGCAAAAATAAGATGTGAAGGTAATGATATTTAGAAATCAATTGATAAATTGATTTCTTTTTTGTTGAAATTTTTGTAAAAAGTGATATAATATAAGCATACACGTTAGTGTAAATAAAAAATGGAGGGTTTAATTATGAGAATGTTACCACAAACAGTTATGAAATTGTTACCAAAAACTAATAGTATTATTGTTATTTTAGCAGTGGTTTTGGTATTCGGATTCTTTTATTTCGTTCCCGTAGGTCTTTGGGTTACGGCTTTATTCAGTGGAGTTAAGGTTAAGATTTCGAATCTTATAGGAATGAAATTAAGAAGAGTTAGAGCGTCAAAAATTATTTATCCATTGATAAAAGCAACAAAAGCTAATGTTAGAATTAACATTTCAGAATTAGAAGCACATTATTTAGCAGGAGGTAATGTAAATAATGTAGTTGATGCTTTGATTGCAGCTCAAAAGGCAAATATTGAATTGACTTTTGAAATGGCAACAGCAATTGACCTTGCTGGACGTGATGTGTTGGAAGCTGTTCAAGTCAGTGTAAATCCTAAAGTTATCAATACTCCAAAAATAGCAGCAGTTGCTATGAATGGTATTGAAGTGATAGTTATAGCAAAAGTAACAGTTAGAGCTGATATTTCAAGACTAATCGGTGGTGCTGGTGAAGAAACTATCATTGCCAGAGTTGGAGAAGGTATAGTTACTACTGTAGGTAGTGCAGAAAGACATAGTTTGGTGCTTGAAAACCCAGACGCTATTTCTGAAACAGTTTTGAAAAAAGGACTAGATTTAGGAACTGCATTTGAAATATTGTCTATCGATATTGCTGACGTTGATATTGGTAGAAATATAGGAGCACAATTACAAGCGGATCAAGCTGAAGCGGACAAGAAAATAGCACAAGCAAAAGCTGAAGAAAGACGTGCTATGGCAGTTGCAGTTGAACAAGAAAATAAAGCTAAGATTGAAGAAATGAAAGCAAAGGTTGTTGAATCAGAAAGTAAAATTCCACTTGCTATTGCAAAAGCTTTTGAAGAAGGAAATATTTCTGTGTTTGAATACGAAAAGTTAAAGAATTTAAAATCTGATACTAAAATGAGAGAATCACTTTCAGAATAGAGGTGAATTTCTATGAAAAAAGAAAAAAGCTTTTTGTCTTTTATTGATGATTTAAAATCTGAGATTAATAATATAAAAGCTCAAATTGATGAAGTAGGAATCAATCAAACTAAAAGTAGTACAGTAAAAAGTTC
>CABRGI010000267.1 GCA_902470455.1 uncultured Parvimonas sp. | reverse complement strand
GAAGATGCAAATAACCAAGACGGAAAGAGACTACCTTCAAGTCTTGCACTTTTTTTATCTGCCCCAAAAACTTTTATATTACTCTCTTTAAACAAATCAACAATACCTTCACAAAGTGGAGCTTCAGGTCCGACAACTACTAAATCAATATTATTATCATTTGAAAATCTAAAAATTTCTTCATTAGAATTTAATTCGACATTTTTAGCATATCTAAGAGTTCCTGCATTACCTTTTGAACAAAAGAGTTCAGTACATTTATTACTTTCAGATATTTTTTTACAAATAGCATCTTCTCTTCCACCATTACCAATAACTAAAACTTTCATGACTTCCTCCTAATGCCTAAAATGCCTTGTAGATGTAAATACCATTGCTATGCCGTATTCATCACATAATTTTATTACGTTCTCATCCTTTATAGAACCCCCCGGTTGAATTACTGCTTTAATTCCATTCTCTTTTAATAATTCAACAGTATCTTCGAAGAAGAATGCATCTGATGCTAAAACTGCATCTTTAAGATTTTCTTTTGATCTTTCCAATCCTTCTTCAACAGCCCAAGAACGTCTAACTTCTCCTTGTCCTATTCCAATAGTAGCATTATTTTTTACTATTACTATTCCGTTTGAAGAAACTGTTTTACAAGCTTTAAAACCGAAAATTAAATTTTTTAACTCTTCTTCAGTCGGTTTTCTCTTTGTAACAACTTTTAAATCTTCTTTAAATAAAATATTATCATAGTCTTGAACAACAATACCATTTAAAACTTCTTTTATTGTTGTTTTTGGAAGTTTGAAATCTGAAATATTTCCTACTTCAATTAATCTAATATTTTTCTTTTGAGTTAAAATTTCAATGGCTTCTTTAGAAAATTTATTTGCAATTACAATTTCTACAAAAAAACTATTAATCTTTTCTGCTATATATTTAGTCACTTCTCTATTTAAAGCAATAATTCCTCCAAAAATCGAAACTGAGTCACAAGCATAAGCCTTATCGTAAGCATCATCAATATTATCTGAAATTGCAAGTCCACAAGGATTGTTATGTTTGACCGCAACTACACAAGGTTCATCAAATTCTTTAACAATTTTAATAGCTGAGTACATATCAGTTAAGTTATTATATGACAATTCTTTTCCATGTAATTGCTTGAAATCAGCTTTTTCATCATCCTTAACATATACTTTTTCGTAAAAAGAAGCATTTTGATGCGGGTTTTCCCCATATCTCAAATCATTAACTTTTTTATAAGTCATTGTTAATTTTTCTGGAAAATCAATATTCAATAAATCATTGAAATAAGATGAAATCAAAGCATCATAATATGCGGTATAATTAAAAGCTTTACAAGATAAATACAATCTAAAATCTTTATCCAATTTATCTTCCTTCAATCTTCTAATAATTTCAGAATAATCTTTAGGATCAACCACAATAGAAACATCATTATAGTTCTTAGCTGCAGCTCTAATCATAGAAGGTCCACCTATATCAATATTCTCAATTAAATCTTCATGTGTTTTATTTTTACTATTTAAAACTTTTTCAA
>CABRGI010000266.1 GCA_902470455.1 uncultured Parvimonas sp. | reverse complement strand
ATCGGTATAAACAAAGGTAGAATTGTTTATGATGGAAAATCAAGTGATATTACAAAAGAAATTTTAGATAAAATTTACCAAAAAGATTTATTTGTAACTGGAGAATAATATGAAAAATATATTTGATACTATATTTCCAAAAGAAAAGATAACTTTAGACAATGGAAAAGTGGTTTTTAGACCACGTTCAAAAACTCCTTTAATTTCAATCATTGTAATTTTGTTGATGTATATTTCAATAAAGGTTACAGGATTTAATTTTGAAGTGTTTAATAATTTTGGAAACTTTTTTAATATTTTAAAAGGTATGATACCCCCTGATTTTAGTTATAGTAAAGATGTTTTAACTCCACTTTTTGATACTATAAAAATGTCTCTTATGGGTTCATTTTTAGGGGCTTTGGTTTCATTACCTGTTGCGATTTTAGCTTCAAATAATATAACTAAAAACAAGTTTGTAAATGGATTTTTTAAATTATTTTTGAGTATTTTAAGAACTTTACCATCTCTTGTTTGTGCTTTAATAGCCACTTATATATGGGGGCTTGGAACTTTTGCAGGGACTGTAGCAATTTTTATTTTTTCATTATCTTATGTTGGGAAATTATTATATGAGTCAATAGAGACTGTTGATATGGGAGCCTTTGAATGTATGGAATCTATGGGATTTACTAAGTTCTATGCTTTTAGATATGCAATATTACCTGTTGTTTTACCTTCATATATTTCAACTGCATTATTTAACTTTGAAGGGAATGTTAGATATGCAGCAATTTTAGGTTATGTTGGTGCAGGCGGTATAGGTATGATTTTGAATGAAAAACTCGGTTGGAGAGAATATTCAAAAGTTGGTACCATTGTATTTTTATTACTTTTAACTGTTTTTGTAATAGAAATTATAAGTGAACATTTTAGAGGAAGGTTGGAGTAATGGAAATGATGAATACAAAAGTAGAAGAAAAATTAAAAAAAGAACCAAAATCTTATACTTATATCATAGCTGTTATTGTAATAGTTTTAGGACTTTTAGTTTGGTCTGCGATGTCAATTAAAAAAGGTGATGATGTTAAAGATTCAATGACTATTGCTAAAAATATTATAAGTGGGATTTTACATCCGGATTTAGAATTTCTTTTTAGACTTGACAATAAAGGTGTAATTTATTTACTTTTTGAAACAATGTGTATCGCATTTTTAGGTACAATAATAGGAGCTATTATTTCTATTCCTTTTGCATTTATTTCTGCAAAGAAAATTGTTTCAAAATATGTAGCTGTAATAGGAAGATTTTTTACAATGTGTGTTAGAACTGTCCCTGCTTTTATTTATGGGCTTATGTTTATAGGTGTTACAGGGCCCGGAGCGTTGGCAGGGGTGTTTACAATGTCAGTTGTATCAATAGGAATGGTTACTAAATTATATATAGATGTTATAGAAGACTTAGATTTTGGAATTATTGAATCACTTTCAGCGATTGGTTGTACAAAAATAGAGCAAATAAGATATGGAATTTTACCACAAATTTATTCAAAATTAATTTCTATCGTTATTTATAGATTTGATATGA
>CABRGI010000265.1 GCA_902470455.1 uncultured Parvimonas sp. | reverse complement strand
AAAATTAAATCCAATTATAAAAATTTATTAAAAAAATTGCAGGAAAATTCCTGCAATAAATTTTAGTTTGACCAATTTCCGTTAGTAAATACAGGAATTTCTTCACCAGATTCAGTTATTCCAACTACGTTTAATGTTTCATCTCCAACCATAAAGTCAACGTGAACTAAACTATCATTAGCTCCTCTTTCTTTAAGTTCTTCATCAGTCATTTTTTCTCCATCCTTTAAACAAGTTGGATATGCTCTACCTAAAGCTAAATGACAAGATGCATTTTCGTCATAAAGAGTTTCAAAAAACATTGTATTTGTATTTGAAATTGGAGAATCAAAAGGTACTAAAGCAACTTCTCCTAAAGATAAAGCTCCTTCATCAGTTTCTAATAAAGATTTCAAAACTTCATAACCTTTTTTAGCTTCATACTTGACAACTTTTCCATTTTCAAATTCTAACTTAAATTCATCTATTATATTTCCATTATAATTCAAAGCTTTTGTACTATAAACAACACCATTTATTCCATCTTTATGTGGAAGAGTAAATACTTCTTCTGTAGGCATATTTGCTGTAAAGCTTATTCCTTTAGCATTAAATCCGCTACCTGCCGCATTCCAAATATGGTTCTTTGGTAATTCAATAGTTAAATCAGTACCTTTTTTACTGGAATATTTTAAATATTTGAATTGCTTTTCATTTAAATACTTAGCCCTTCTACTTAATTCACTAATATGTTCTTCCCAACCTTTAATTGAATCTCCTTCTCCTATTCTTGAAGTATAGAAAATCAATTCCCATAGTTTTTCTACTGCTTCTTTTTCAGTAAGTTCAGGAAAAACAACCTTAGCCCAAGCAGGAGTAGCAGCTCCTACAACACACCAAGAATTTCTATCTGACATAAGAGAAGTTGAAAAATATTTCATTGATTTTGAATTTGCAATACTACTTGCTTTAATTTTTGCAATATCTAATCCGTCTAAATTATTTGGATCATCCCCAACAACAGAAATAAACACAGCATCACTATCAATATAATCTGTATATTGATCAACAGTCCATTGTTTAACCTCTGATAACGTTTCAATACTTGCATATTCAAATTTACGTCTAGTTATAATATCATCTCTCCATACAACATTAACGTTTCCTGCACCTGCTTTATACGCTTCTTCAGCTAAGGAACGAACCAATTCTTTTGCTTCAATATTTGCTCTTATAACAACTACTTGATCTTTTTGAACATTAGTCCCAACTTTAATAATAGTCTCAGAATATTTCTTTAATTTTTCTTTAAATTCCATAACCTTCTCCTTATATTATATTATAAATTAATTATACACTATTTTATTAAAAATGCAAATTACAAATTGCAAAAATATGTTAGCCACATATAGAAAAAACATCTCAAAAAGGTAAAATAATAGTTAAGCCAAAAACTAAAGAAAGGAACCTCAATGAGATGCACAATAATTGTAACACAAAACATAATCACTTAACAATGGATTTAAGAAAATTAATAGAAAAATGGAAAAAAGAAGGAAAAAGTAATAGAGAAATATCAAGATTACTAGGTAAAAATCATCAAACAATAAA
>CABRGI010000264.1 GCA_902470455.1 uncultured Parvimonas sp. | reverse complement strand
TTTTCATTCTAGTTCCTTCACCGGCAGCTAATATGATTGTAATATTCATACTTTAACTCCTAACTGTAAAAATTTTTATCACATAATATAAAATTTATTTAAATCTTAATTTTTTACAAATAAATTCAGTTCTATTACTATGCATAAAACTACATTAATTATACCATATATACTAAAAAAAAACAAAAGAGATATACGCAAATATATCCCTTTTAATCTAAATTTTTTTCTAATTTTTAAATTTTTTTGAAATGTTTTTTTAAAATTTTATTTCCAATTACAACACCAAGTCCTCCTAGTATAAATACAATTAAAAGATTAATCAATCCATATGTTCCAGTTGAAAATTTTATCATCTCATTTATTGCACTCTCTGTAACTCCATTTTTCCCTACCCAAGTTTTCTTAAAAGATTCTAAGAAGAAATTTACCGGTATTATTTGCCCACATTCACTGCCAACTTGAATCAATCCAAAAGCTATAAATTGTGCAATTTTATTTTTATAACCCATATATGAAAGTATAACTTCTCCTATGATAAAGGCAACTGTATATGAAACAATCCATGGAAGGTAAAATCCTGCGCCAGCCATTGCAATCAAATAAACACCTGAAAAAAGCAAAAAACTTCCTTTTTTTCCAACTTTATTACACATAAATACAAAGACAGTTCCTGCGAACAATCCTGCAATTCCTGGACTTATACAATGCGCATATGGTCCCAATGGGAATAATGCAAATGTTACAATCATTGAAACAACCAAATTTAAAGCTCCTAAAATAGCAACTAAAACTAAATCTTTAATTTTCATTTAATTTTCCTCCTTTTATCTTTTGAAAAATATTAGTTAATTGATTTTTTTCTTTTAAAATAAAATCTTCTGTTATTTTTCCATCTTCAAGAAATATCACTCTATCTACAACTCTTGACAACAATTCATAGTCATGCGAAATTAATATTATCGCTTTATCTTTTGCTAATTTTTTTATAATATCCGAAATAATAATCATATTGTTAAAATCCAAACCACTGGTAGGTTCATCTAAAATCAAAATATCAGAATCACTTTTTGCACAAATTCCCATAAGTAATCTTTGTTTTTCGCCACCTGAAAGAGAGAATGGGTGAGAATTTCTTTTATCATAAAGATTAATAGTTTTTAACATTTCTAAAACTTCATCTTCAGTTAAACCTTTTTTAGATAAGAAAAATTCTGAAAATACACTTTCTGAAAATAATTGATAATCCACATCCTGCATCAAGACAAATGGTAAACTTTTACTTGAAATTTTTCCAGAGGTTTTGTTATATATTCCAGAAATCAACTTAGAAATTGTAGATTTTCCAACGCCGTTTTTCCCTACAAGTCCAACTATTTCTCCTTTATAGACATCAAAAGAAATATCTTTGATAATATCTTTAAACTTAAGATTATTTATTTCTAATATTTTTTCTTCTCTACTACATCTATTTATATCTGTTAATTCTCTATCAAATGGATTTAAACTTCTAAGATCTTCTGCACTATAATTTAAAGCATCTTTTCTATCTAAATTTACAATGAGCTTTCCATTGTTTATATGAATCAACCTATCAAG
>CABRGI010000263.1 GCA_902470455.1 uncultured Parvimonas sp. | reverse complement strand
ATTCTATTTCTAACTTCTTCTTTTAATACTTGTGCCATAGCACACCTCTTTCTATATTAATACTGAATTTATATTTAATAATAAATCATAATTCAATATTTGTCAAGATGCCTATAGAAAGCATATGGATTTTATGATATAATTTATTCAAAATTAAAAACTCGCTTAACGCTTGCTATCTTAATCATTCTTTTGTAACAAGCACAGTAAGTGTACGTACACTTACGAAAAATTTGATGAAGCAGCCCCTTGGGATCTGCTTCTTTTTTTATCAATTTTTAGCTTGTTAGGGAGACCCTAAGACCCCGAAATACACCTAAAGGAGGAAATACTTATGCCAAATAGAATACGAAACGAAAGACTTGAGATTAAATTAACCGTAGAAGAAAAGGCTCTTTTTGAAGAGAAACGAAAACTTGCGAAGTGCAGAAATATGAGCCATTTTATCCGCAAATGCGTTTTAGAAAAAGAAATTTATCAAGTAGATTTAGAACCTTTCAGAGATTTACAAGGCTTGCTTTTCAATGCCACAAATAACATAAATCAGATTGCAAAGCGAGTTAATTCGATAGGCATAATCTATAAAGAGGACATCAATGACATAAAAAAAGAGATTTAACATTTCTCAAAAGAGCTATGGCAAATTTATTCACTGCTGCTCAACAGGACTTCGGGAGGTGATTAGTTTTTATGGCTATTACAAAAATACATCCAATAAAATCGACTCTTAATCTTGCTATTGATTACGTCGTAAATAGAGAAAAAACGGATGAACAGATTTTAGTCAGTACACATAAATGCCATCAAGAAACTGCTCATACTCAATTTTTAAGAACACGAAATGATGCTGGAACAAACGGAAGTGTTTTTGCGAGACATCTTATTCAATCCTTTTTACCGGGAGAAACTACGCCTGAAATGGCACATCAAATCGGTCTTGAACTGTGTAAAAAGATATTAAAAAATGAGTATGAATTTGTCTTATCTACTCACATAGATAAAGAGCATATCCACAACCATATTATCTTTAATAATGTAAATATGGTAACGAGCAAGTGCTATCAATCCAACAAAAAAAGCTATCATCAAATCAGGTATCAGAGCAATAAGTTATGTAAAGAAAATAACCTTTCCGTCATTGACGAGTTTTATGAAAGCTATAAGAAAAAATATAAGACTAACGGTAAGTCTTGGTACGAAAATGAACAGGTAAAGAAAGGCACTTCTTGGAAAAGCAGACTTCAATTTGACATTGACAGAATTATAAAACAGTCTAAGGATTGGGATGAATTTCTAAAGAAGATAGCGGATCTCGGCTATGAAATCAAATACGGTAAGCACATTGCTTTTAAGTCAAAAGATAAAACGAGATTTACAAGGGCTAAAACAATCGGGGAAGATTACACCGAAGAAAGATTAAAAGAACGCATTGCAGAAAGAGAGTTAATAAAGACTCCTGCCGTCAAAAAACGCATCGGCAATGTTATTGACATGAACACAAATGTTAAAGTAAAAGAAAGCAAAGGCTATGAATATTGGGCAACCAAACATAACCTTAATACAATGGCTGAGTCTGTTATTTATATCAGAGAACATGGC
>CABRGI010000262.1 GCA_902470455.1 uncultured Parvimonas sp. | reverse complement strand
AGATGAAATTGAACGTGAGAAAGGTGTTTCAAAGGAAATAATTTTTGATTCTTTAGAAAAAGCACTTTTAAAAAGTTATGAGAAAAATTTTGGAGAATATGAAAATGTAAAGATAAATATTAATAGAACAACAGGAAAAGTTGAACTATTCGCAATAAAGAAAGTAGTTGAGGTTGTTGAAGACAATATAACTGAAATTTCCTTGGATGATGCTAGAGCTATTAGTACGAAGTATTCACTTGGTGATGATGTTTCTATAAAATTAAAAACTATGGACTTTGGTAGAGTTGCTGCTCAAACTGCAAGAAATATAGTTATACAAAAAATTAAAGATGCGGAAAGAGAAGTTATTTATAATGATTTTCAAGATAAAGAAAGAGAACTTATTTCAGGTCAAATTCAAAGGATTGATAGAAACAACCTGTTTATAAACTTAGGAAAACTTGAAGCTATTGTAACACCCTCAGAACAAATAAAAACAGAAGTATATCGTGTTGGTGAAAGACTTAAGTTTTATGTTAAAGAGGTAAAGAATACTACAAAAGGAGCACAAGTATTACTATCAAGATCTGATGTTAATTTTGTTTTAAGATTATTTGAACTAGAAGTTCCGGAAATTTTAGATGGCACTGTAGAGATTCAATCAATTGCAAGAGAACCTGGAAGTAGAACAAAGATTTCAGTTTTTTCTAAAAATGACGATGTAGATCCTGTAGGAGCTTGTGTTGGATATAAGAGATCTAGGGTTAGCTCTATTATTAATGAGTTAAAAGGAGAAAAAATTGATATAATTGTTTACAGTAAAGATGTAAAAGAGTATTTATCAAACTCACTTAGTCCATCTGAAGTTGTAGCTGTATTTACTAATGAAAGTGAAAATAGAGCAAGAATAATTGTACCTGATTCACAATTATCATTGGCTATAGGTAAAGAAGGACAAAATGCGAGACTTGCAGCAAAACTTACAAATTGGAGAATAGATATTAAAGGTTTAGAAAAATATAAAGAAGATATAAAAAACGGTTTGATAGAAGTAGGTTTTGATGGTGAGCAAGAATTTATAGATAACGGTTTTGAATTATAGGTGATTATATGAAGATAAAAAAAGTTCCTATGAGAAAATGTATTGCCTGTGGAGAACAAAAGGAAAAGAAAGAGTTAGTAAGAATTGTAAATAATAAAGAAGAAGGAGTTTTATTAGACATAACAGGAAAGAAAAACGGAAGAGGAGCTTATATTTGTATTTCTGGTAAATGTGTTGATAAAGCTAAGAAAAATAAGAGATTGAATGTTGCATTAGAATCAGAAATTAGTAGTGAATTTTATGAAGAACTGAAAAAATATGTAGATTCTATTAGATAGCAAAGGGGTGCTAGTATGAGTAAAGTTAGAGTACATGAACTTGCAAAAGGATTAAATCTTCAAAGCAAGGAATTAATAAATATAATAAGCGGACTTAGAGTTGATGTTAAGAGTCATATGTCAATTCTTGAAGGAAAAGATTTGGAAATTGTAATAGGACATTTTAGAAAAATTGAATCTGAAAAGTCTAAAAAAGAAGAAAAAAAAGTAGTAAAATCAGATAATAAGGTTGATGAAAAG
>CABRGI010000261.1 GCA_902470455.1 uncultured Parvimonas sp. | reverse complement strand
TTTTAAAAAATATTGAGTTAAAAACATTATAATCATTAAAATTAATTTTAATAAAATGTGCTAAAAAATATTTATTATGATTAATAGAAAGACTTGCAAAAGAGCAAACTGTATGGTATAATACTACTGTTAAATATGAGTTTGTAAAAGGAGGTATGAAAATGTCAAAAAGATGTGCAATTTGCGATAAAACAAAATTATTTGGAAATAAAGTAACTTTCTCAAATAGAAAAAGCAGTAGATCATGGGGAGCAAACATCAGAAAAGTTAGAGTTGTTGTTGACGGTTCTGTAAAGAGAATTAATGTTTGTACTACATGTTTAAAGAGTGGTTTTGTTGAAAGACCTTCATTTACTTCAGCTGAATAATTATAAATAAAATTTTTAGGAAGATGTGTATCTTCCTATTTTTTTGTATTATTCTAGTAAAAATTTTACGCGAGAAAATTTTTATAATAATATATAACATATTTTTACAATTTAATGATATTGTTTTAAATGAAAAAATTCAAAAATATTTATAAAAACATTTGACTAATTGCTAAAAATATTTTATACTTATAAGAGTTAAATTATTAAGTTCAAGGTAGTGATTTTATAAAAATAGCAGTAATTGGTGCAGGAGCATCAGGTATTATGAGTGCGATTTTCTCAAAAAATGAGAATACTGAGGTATTCTTATTTGATGGAAATGAAAAGATTGGAAAAAAAATTTATATTTCCGGAAAAGGAAGATGTAATATTACAAATTCAAAGGAAATTTATGAATTTTTCGATGAGATTAATAGGAATAAAAATTTTTTATATAGTAGTTTATATTCATATACTAATGAAGATATACTAAAATTTTTTAATGAAAATGGGTTAAAGACAAAAGTTGAACGTGGAGGAAGAGTTTTTCCTCTTTCAGATAAATCAAGTGATGTTATAAAAGCATTAGAAAAAGCATTAAATGTTAAAAGAGTTAAGATTATTTTAAATACTGAAATTGAGGATGTTAAACTTATTGGTGATAAATTTCGATTAGTTTGCAATAAAGATTATGGACTTTTTGATAAAGTTGTATTTGCGACAGGAGGAAAATCCTACCCATTTACAGGTTCAAGAGGAAAAGGACATGAGATTTTAAAAAAATTAGGGCATACAATTACAGATTTAAAAGCAGGTCTTGTCGGTATTGATGTAAAAGAGAATATTAGAAAATATTCAGGAGTAAGTTTAAAATTTGTTGATTTTAAGGTTTATAATACCAATAGAAAACTAATACATTCTGAATTTGGAGAAATGCTTTTTACACATACAGGTTTTAGTGGACCAATTGTTTTAAAATCAAGTAAGTATTTTGATAAATCAAAAGATTATATAGTTTCTATTGATTTAAAACCTAAACTAGATCAACATACTTTAGATCTTAGATTGTTAAGAGAATTTGATCAAAATAAAAATAAAATTTTGAAAAATGTTCTTTTAAATGTCTTAATTGGATCAATGGTTGAACTTGTATTAGAAAAATCTGGAGTTAACGGAGAAATACAAGTTAATCAATTAAGTAAAGAAGATAGAAAGAAACTTGTAGAAAATATTAAAAATTTAGAGTTTAATTTTA
>CABRGI010000260.1 GCA_902470455.1 uncultured Parvimonas sp. | reverse complement strand
ATTGCTTTTGACTTTGTCGGACAGGCGTTAAGTAGTGAAAAGCTTCCCAAACGTATTATTATCAAAAGGAATAAAATATGCCCAAAACTCTAACGTGTATATATATTAAATTATAATCGTGAAGTTTTCAGTAAGTTTATTGAATAGGTTAAAACTTTGAAGAAAACGCAGGTTAAAGAAAAATTGAGAAAAGTTTGTAAGGAATATTTTGATGGATTATATTACAAAAAATGATGCTTCATTTGTGAAAACATCTTTAATTGATTTTTGGCTTAAAAATTATACAGCTGATTTAATTGCAAATGAAGTACCGTTCTTTAAAGGAAATCGTAGAGCCGATTTAATAATGATAAGCAATAATAATTTATTAGGCTTTGAAATTAAAAGTGAGCTTGATTCATTAAAAAATTTAAAATCTCAAATTTTAGATTATAAAAAAATTTTTGATTTCGTTTATGTTGTTATTGATAAAAAATTTAAATTTTCAAAAGAATTAGCAGAGTTACCGTCCCAAATTGGATATGACAAGGAAATAATGATAAAAAGAGAGGCTAAAAAAATTAAAAAATTTAAAAAAAATGATCTTATTTTACTCTTGTGGAGAAAAGATTTAGAAATGCTATTAAATAGTAAAAAATTAGACTTAGATCAGTTGCAAAAAAATGCACAAAATATCCTTACCGTAGATAAAATAAAAGCCCAGATACTTACCTCATTAAATAATCGTTATGGAGCAAAATATAAATATTTTCTTCTTGATAGAGGAAATTACACAACTATAGAAGATTTAAGAACAATTACAAGAATAAACTCCCAAATGTTACTTTTTTAATATAGAGATATTGTGCTGTAACATATAAATTTGACCTTACTGCAATCCAATATGAGGGCGCTTTTCCTTCTTCGCCATTATTTGCTCTATTTCTTATCCTTATGTCCCCTTCTGTGATAATTTCAGTTATAGGTTTATAATTATAACTATCAATAACCAGACGTGCTAAAATAGGGTATTCTGAACTTGTATTCTTTTTGTTTCCTCGAGCATAATCATAACAAATTGGTTGCCCTATTTCATCTCTAACAACATAATCTATACGAGGAATCCATCCTCCTCCTCCCATTTCATATTTTGTAGGATGTATAGCAGCATAGTCTCCATGTACAACAGGAATATCAAAATGCTGAACATATTTTTTTACAACACTACTTATAGTATTTTCAAAAGATCTAATTGGCTTTGATACAGAAACAACAAAATTAGGAAAACTTGATGATACAGGAACAATAGCCTTTATTATATCAAGACTGTTAAATTGTTGCATTCCTTTATCTATTATAGTCTCATATATATCAAAATTCTTAATATAACCAAAATCAATAATCAATATCAGTTTTCTGCTTTTGATAAATTGAGCAATCCAAGATATAATACGCTGAATTGATTCATTGAAAACAATATCAGAAGAAAATACATTTTTCGATGAAGTAAATGCAGGTAATTTAACAGCTAGATATTTAAAAGAATTATCTAACTTTTTTATCTGTTCAATTAAATCTTCTTTATAATTAGTGTCGAATTGTATTGTTGGTATTACTAATTTTTTAAA
>CABRGI010000259.1 GCA_902470455.1 uncultured Parvimonas sp. | reverse complement strand
AAAATAGTTTTTTCTTATCAATTCAGTTTATTAATAAGTTTTTTCTATATAACAATGTTTTTTATGTTATTAGTTATATTTTCCCAACTAAATTTGGTAATTTTTATTGTAAAATCTCTTTCAAAATTATTATTATATAAATTATTTATCTGATTTTCTAAGCCAATACTAAGCCTTTGAATATAGTCTTCTACATCATTTTTTTCTATTTTATCAGTATCATATAATTTTGGCATTTTAACAAACTCAATATTTCTTGATTTTACTATATCATCTCCAACAAAATCTATGAAATTTTCAAGTTCATTCATAACAACTTTTAATCCACAGGCTATTGCTTCTATAGTAACAAGTGAAAGTCCCTCATAAAAAGACGGCATTATAAAAATATCACATGATCTAAACAAATCAGATATTTCTTTCTTACTCATATAACCATATAATTTAACTTTATCTGATAATTTTTCTGAAAATTTAATAATTTCCTTATATTCTTCACCTGTTCCATTCCCTGCCAAAATTAATTCTACGTTATATTTATCTTTTATTTTTTCAAAAGCTTTAAGTAGATATATAACACCCTTAGCTCTACTAAATTTTCCTGCATATATTAGCTTTATTTTAGAATTTCTATCATATATTTTTTCTTTATCATCATAATAAAACTCTAAATCATATCCCCCTCCAATAACATAAACTTTATCTTTATTAAAATTAAAAACTTCAACAATTTCTCCCTTTTGTTTTTCTGATAAGCAAAAAATTCCATCAAGTTTAGGAATATTATTACAAATTAATTCTTTATGAACATCATTTTTGTAAAGTTGTCTTAAATCAGTTCCATGACAGAAAGCAAAAATTTTACAATTCAAATTTAGACTTGCTACTATAGATGTCATAATATATAAATGATTTGTAAAAATAATGTCAGGATTAAATTCTTTAACAGTTTTTATTATTTTATTTCTAAAAACTTCGATATATTTTTCTAATTTATCTTCTGTTAAATTTGAAAATATAAAAGATTCATATGGCATTACATCACTCATTCCAACTACGGGAAATGGTAATTCATTACTTTTAAATTTTATTATTTCAACATCATCAAAATTTACTTCAATGATATCATCTGAATTCATTGCACAAATAACTTTTTGAGTATAATTCATTGCCTTAAAATTTTTATATACTTCAGTTAAATATATTCCACTCCCCGTCTTTGATGGATATTGACTAATTAAATGTAAAATTTTCAATTTAATAACACTCCTTAAAAAATAATTATTCACTATAATTAAAAGACGTAATATTGCTTAATGACTTTGTTTTAATTATATCATATTATTATAAAATTGTAAAAAAAAAAGCTCCACACGGAGCAAATATAATGTGTTGGATCCATACACACTATATTAGGCTTGTGTTGAAGCATCATGTAATTTTTTACTTAATTTACTAACTTTTTTAGCAGCAGCATTTTTATGAAATACACTGTTTACTGTAGCTTGTTTAAGTCTCTTATCAATCTTTCTTAATAATTCATTAGCAACTTCTAAATTATTTTCTTCTATAGCTAATTCGAATTTTTTAATATAAGTTTTAATTTCAGATTTTCTACTTTT
>CABRGI010000258.1 GCA_902470455.1 uncultured Parvimonas sp. | reverse complement strand
TAAGTGAAGGAAGTATTTGTCTTAAATCTTTGCCTGAACTTAAAGAAGAATTAAAAAGTAGGAGTTAATATGAAAGAGTTATTAGAGATTTTAGTTAAAAAAAGATTATCAGTGCTTGCAGTTTTACTTGCAATATTTGTAGGATTAGTTTTGACATATTTACTTAGTAGATTAAAAAATAGATTTATAAAATTCATTCCAGCATTTATTTTAATTATTGTCGGTACTGTATTTTTAGCAGATGGATGGACAAATATCCTAACTTCAAGAGGAATAAACTCACTTTACTATGCAATGATAATAGGAACAAGTGGAGTTGTTTCGTTATTCTTTGCTTTAATACTTATGAATTTTAAAAGAAAGTAGGTGTTTTTGTGAGTAATATAGCCGCTTTTTTTGATATTGACGGAACTATTGCAAGAGAATCTCTCATGATTGAACATTTTAAAAGGCTTATTAAATATGAAATATTAGATGAAAGTATTTGGGTAGATGATGTGAAGCATTTATATATGGAATATGTTAATAGATATGGAGCATATGATGCATATATTGAGGCGCTTTCTGAAAAATATAGAAGCGATTTAAAAGGATTTGATATAAGATACAATAAATTTGTAGCAGAGCAATCCATAAGTAAAGTATTTAAAAGAGTTTATGTTTTTTCAAGAAAACAGTTAGAATTTCATAAAGCTAACGGACATTTAATATTTTTTATTTCAGGAAGTCCTGACTTTTTAGTTAAAGAAATGGCTGAAAAATATGATGTTACGGAATTCAGGGCAACTAAATATTTATATGATGAAGATGGAAAATTTACTGGAGAAATTGTACCAATGTGGCATAGTGAGGCAAAAGATAAAGTTTGTAGTGAAATTATTGAAAAATATAATATTGACATAGACAACTCTTATGCCTATGGAGATACCACAGGTGATTTATCTATGCTTAAAAAATTTGGAAATGCTTATACTATAAATCCTTCAAAAAGACTATTAGAAAAAATTAGAAATGATGAAGAACTATCAAAAAAGGTAAATATAATAGTTGAGAGAAAAGATGTTATTTATAAGTTAAAATCAGATGTAATAACTTTATAATTTTAATAATAAAAACACAAAAAAAGTAGCTCATTGGCTACTTTTTATTTTTTTATAAATTATGCTTTAGCGATTTTTTCTCCGAATGCTACACAGTCATCTTCGTCTTCAGGTGTAGGACAATCATATACGCAAAGTGGTTCAGCTACAAGTTCAGCTCCAACGCCTTCACATCTAACTTTCCAGTCTTTCATCCATTTTTGTCCTTCATTCCATTCATAAGATCCGAATAATGCAATTTTTCTACCATTCAATTCTTCTTCAACTTCTTCAAACATTGGTTCAAAGCTTGATTCTTCAAGAACTTCATCTCCCATTGCTGGGCAACCGAATGCAATTAAGTCGAAATCATTTAACATATCTGCACCAAAATCGTCACAGAAGATTACTTCAACTTCAGAACCTGCATTTTCTATTCCTTCGGCGATACAATCAGCCATCTTTTCAGTATTACCTGTTCCTGACCAATATACAACTGCTACTTTCATTTAAAAATCCTCCTTAAATTGTATCTTGCAAAGTAA
>CABRGI010000257.1 GCA_902470455.1 uncultured Parvimonas sp. | reverse complement strand
TTGCGGCAACAAATCCTCCTGAAAATCCATTATTATAAAGATTTAAACCACCATGAAGAAGTCCAACACTGGAAACAATAGAAACATGGCAAAAACCTGCAAAAATACCGGCAAAAAATCCATATTCTCCTGCAACAGGAGCTAAATTTGTAGCAAATAAAATTGTAACTGTTGCTGATACACTATGTGGATCGTAAATATTTAAAAAATAAGCTATAACTGTTCCAACAAGAATCGGAAATACATTCTTTATATGTTTCCCAAACATTCCAAATCCGAATATTGTAAATATCCCACCTAATATCGGTCCATTTAATGGTTGTTTCATAATCATAACATAAGTAGTATATAAAATTCCAAGCGCAGACATATTAATCATGCTGACACCTCTACCATATATATTCCCAAAATCGGAAGGCGCTCTACCACTATTTTTTATTAAATTTCCAAAATTTTTAAAACTATATCCATTTAAGTAAAATCCTAGAGCAAATACTACTGCAAAGAATACATACATTATAATTGCTATCCGTAAATTTCCTTTACTTACAATATTTACATTTTTAACTTCCAAATTAAAAGATTTAAAAACTCCTTGAATAAAAAGTCCGATAACTCCACAAGTAAAACCTATATTATATAAACTATAACCTTGATGAAAACGTAAAAATGATGCTGATAACGCAGGAATAATCATTCCAATTATAATCCCAACAGCATAAGAAATAAGTAATCCTTTAAAAAACGGAAGTCCTATTCCAAAACAAAGATAACTTACAACCGGTCCTAATGCTGTTCCAAACAAACTGTTCATTGTTAGGGTATTAAATTTTAAGCCCTCAATTTTACCATAAAGATAGACTCCAAAAGTTATTGGAATTGTATTAAATAAATTTTTTCCAAAAAGAGAGAAACCGAAAAGTGTAAAAAGTGCAGCTATAATTGGTCCTGTCAACAATTGTTGTCTTCTCCACAACACAAAAGATGCTAACAACATAAGTAAACCAGCATTTAAAAAAGTTGCTCCTATTCCACCTACTGTCATATAATCAGTAAGTAAATGACTTGGAGATTTTAAAATATTAAAATATCCTTCTAAAATTTCTTTAGGACTGTCAAAAAGCAAGCCGACAGACATTGCCAAAACAGAAAACACAAAGATTGCATCATATCTATAATGGTTTTTTACATATATCTTTTCTCTACTCAATACATTTCCTCCAAAACTTTCTCACATATATTGTAACATATAAAAAAAGAAATGTGAACAGCTAAAGTACTTAAATAGAAAAAAAGATTATTAAATTTAGTGCCTACAATAAAATTAATATTTTTAATATCGATATTTATTATCGATAACAAGTTTTAAAAAATTATCTATTTTAATTGTTTTTTAAAATAAAGACGTTATCGTCGTTAATTAAATTATACATCTTAAGCTACTTTTTTTCAATAAAAATACTAAAATTTTCTTTTTTTGTTTTATTTTTCCTTAATAAAAAATTATATTATTATATTTCGTTTAAGTATATTTTTTTATAATAATATGTTAAAATAATCTTGTAAAAGGAGGTTTTATATGAAAATTTTTATAAATAGAATTTTATCTTCCATAAAAGATGAATTTGAAAAGAC
>CABRGI010000256.1 GCA_902470455.1 uncultured Parvimonas sp. | reverse complement strand
AACTTATTTTACAGGAGGATTGTATGAAAAAACTTTTTTCTGGATTTTTGGCATTATGCTTGGTTTTGTCGATATTTACCACAAATTTAATATCCAAAGCTGAAGATAAAGGCTATAAAATCATTGTAACAATCAACACTACCAAGATTTCTGGTGAAAACGTTGATACGCTTTTAAAAAACGGAGAATATGAAAAAGTAAAAGAAATAAATTCAAATTCTCTAAATATCGCGAAAGAAAAAATTAATGAAATTATTGGAGACTTTAAAGAACTCTCTAGAGATGAGTTTCTTCTACCATTTATTTCATTCGAAGCAACTAAGGCTCAAATAGCCAAAATAAAAGATTTAGACTTTGTTAAAAGTATTGAACAAGATACTGAATATGAAGTTAACTTAAAACCAAATATTGCAAAACCTACACCCCGTAGTGCAGCTCATGCAACAAAATTAATAGGTATTGATGATAATTTTTTGAAAAAATATGATGGACGTGGAGAAGTTGTAGGAGTTATTGATACAAACTTCGATCCAACTCATGAAGTTTTTAAATTAGATAAAGATGCCAATCCCTCTATAACAAAAGAAGATATTAAAAAGCTAGTAAAACATAAAAATGGAAAAAGTAAAAACTTCACAGAAGATAATGTATATTTTAATTCAAAAGTTCCACTAGCCTATCATTATATAAATGAAAATTCAAACTTAAATCCTGAAAAAATAGAAGAAGGTCATGGACAACATGTCGCTGCTGTTATTGGTGGAAGTCAAACTAAAATTAAAAATAAATATGATTGGAGAGGAGTTGCTCCTAATTCTCAACTTTTAATGATGAACTGTTTTGTAAATGAAGGAACATCCTCAACTTATTATATTAAAGCTATAAGTGATGCAGTTTATTTAAGAGCAGCTGCAATCAATATGAGCCTTGGAAAACCTAAAGGAACAGTAAGAACTCATAATGAAAAAGATAAAAGCGTTGCAGAGATAATAGACAAAGCAACTTCTGTCGGTACAAATGTAGTTATTGCCGGAGGTAATGAAGGTGAATACCAAGGAGATATTTCAATAGATCATCCTGACTTTGGAACAATTGCATCTCCAGGAATTCAACAAAGTGCAATAACTGTAGCATCTGTTGAAAATAATGAGTATATAGCAAAATATCTATCCTTTGGAAATGAAAAAATAGTATATTATGAAGTTAAGGATAGAACTTTTGAGAGTAAAACTTTTGATATTATAGATTGTGGAGAAGCATTAGAAGGATCAATCCCTTCTAATGTAAATGGAAAAGTAGCTCTTGTTAAACGTGGTGGAGATACTTTTAATAACAAAATTAAAAGATTAGAAGATGTAGGAGCAATTGGAGTTATAATTTATAACAATGTACTAGGTTCTTTTTCAATGTCTTTAGATAATTCTACAACAATTCCAGCAATTGGTATATCTATGGAAGATGGAGAAAAATTAAAGGCAAAAACTCCAACACAAATTACTATTTCAGACGAAGAAGACTTAGTTAAAAATCCCTTAGAAGGAAGAATGAGTAGTTTTTCTAACTGGGGACTTACTTCAGACGGGATTCTAAAGCCTGATTTAACTGCTCCGGGTGGACATATATACTCTGCAAAAA
>CABRGI010000255.1 GCA_902470455.1 uncultured Parvimonas sp. | reverse complement strand
AAACTCCAATTCCTAAAATTATCCTAAGTCCTTTTTTATAACCGGATTGTATGTTTTCATAATTTTTTGCACCGAAATTTTGAGCAATTAAAGCACATAAAGCAATAGAAAAACCCTCAACAGTCATCCAGTTTATAGCTTCTATTTGAACTGCTACATTTTCTGCAGCAACTGCATTTTCTCCCCAATTTGCTATTATTCTAAGTAAAATAGTAGAAATAAATGCAAATATACAAGATTTAAAAGCAGTTGGAATACCAAGTCTTAGAACTTCCTTAAGTGTAGCATTGTTAAAATTTTTAACCAAATTGAAGCCTTTAAGAATTTTCCCATCTGAAATTGAGAAAATTATAAAAATGAATGTAACAAGAATTTGGGATAAAGTTGTAGCTATTGCTGCTCCACTAACACCAAATTCCGGTAGTCCAAAATATCCATAAATCAGTATTGGATCTAAAACTATATTTATAATAAGTCCAACTGAATTTGCAATAAAAGGAACTTTACTATTTCCTGATCCATTAAACACTCCTGAAAATAGAGGATTTAAAAAAGTGAATGGAAGTCCTAATAATACTATTTTTAAATAGCTATTAGCAAGAGAATTTACCATTTCACTTTTTATATTAAAGAATTTTATTATATCAATACCAAAAATGTATAATAATATTCCAAAGGTTATGGACATAAATAAATTTATCACAACAGAAGTATCGATATACTTTCTAAATTGTTTATCATCCCTTGAACCTATACTATAAGCTACTCCTATTTCAATTCCTGTTTTGGAAACTAAAACTAAAGAATTTGCAAACCACATAATAAATGCGACTATGCCAACTCCAGCAATTGCTTCGGTCCCTAACTTTCCAACCCAAAAAGTATCCATCAATGTATAAGACATTTGAATAAAGGATGTAGTCATTATCGGAAGCGAAAGCATAACTAAATTTCTATAAATCCTATTATCTAATAAATTAATTTTTTTCATAAATAATTCCTAAAGTTTTTTTAATAAATATTTTATATGTTCAATACTTTTCTTGTATTTTTTATCACAAAAATTACAAGAAATTTCTATATCTTTTCCCTCTTCAACTATATCATTTAGTTCTTTTTTACCTAAACCTAGCAACATATTGTCTATTTTTTCATCACTACAATTACATTTGTAATGAATAATTTTTTCTTCAATAATTCTAATATTAAAAATCTTCAAGATTGAACAAATATAATCATAAAAACTCATATCGTCAGTTTTTGAAGTAAGATAATTTTCCAATTCAATCTTAAACATATCTGAATAGATTTTAAATTGTGATAAATCTTTTTCAGTATAATTAGGCAAAAGTTCCATCATAAATCCAAAAGAAATATAATTATCTTCAAGCTTTTTTACTTGTAAATCAATAGAAGTTACAGTTTGATTAGATGCACTAAAATAATTAGTAAAATTTTCACTAATATCAGAAGAAATTATACTTGTTTGTCCAATATAAGGAGATTTAAGTCCTAAGTCCTTTATTAAAACAAGTATTCCCTTATCACCTATAAAGTCTTTTGAAGATTTTCCTTTTTCATAAATTTTATCATATTTACTTAATTTTTTATTTTCCAAATATCCTGTTATGAAAGAATTA
>CABRGI010000254.1 GCA_902470455.1 uncultured Parvimonas sp. | reverse complement strand
GGATTATAAGCTCCATCCCAACCACCTGCTAAATTAGCTATAGCTTCAGAATCTCCTAAAACTCTATCAGCTTTTTCTAAATGAACAACATGACTTACATTACCTGTTGAAATAACAGCTACTGATTCTTTAGATGTATCAGTTAATGGTTGACTCATTCCATCCCAACCTGAACATTCATCAGTTACTAAAACTGTTTTTATTCCTTGTTTTTCAAGTCTTGTACAAATCATTACTAAGTCTGAATCTGGATTTCCATATCCTTCTTCACTTACTATTACACCATTAGCTCCTAATAATTTACAAAGTTTTGCTGTATAATCACAACATCTATATTTTCCAGCTAATGTTGTAAGTTCTGGAGTTAAAACAACTCCAACAAAATTAATATCTTTTCCATGTCTGTTGTATAAATCTAAGATACAAGCATTATTTTGATGTTGATAAGTAGTAATTTTATCACATGCAGCAACACAGTTTCCACTTATTACAGCCCCATCTAGTTCTTCATTAGGATGAATTAATGTTGGTAGAGTTTGTCTTGTGCATGTACCATAAATATATCCATCATGAAGTAATCCTTGAGAAATTAACATTTCTACATAAACTACTTTTGGTAAATTAGGATACTTTTTAGTTTCTTCGTCATTATCTCCTATGTTGTATTCAACAGTCTCATCAATTGTTGCATTTCTTCCAGCTTCTCCAATTAATTCACTTGCTTTAAGTCCAACAAGTCTAACAACTTCTTCATGTTCATGTGGATGTAATCCATCAACAACTTTAATATCTACTACAATATTATATGTCTTAGAAAATGGAGTCCATTTAGCTCCTTCTCCCCACATATCAATAACACCTTCTTGGAAACCTACAATATCTCCGATTGTAACAACAGCTGCTCCATAAAGTACGTTAACAACACCTTCTCCTAATTGAGCAACATCAGTTGTAACTCCTGCAAATCCTTTAGCACCCTGAATTTTTACTCTTGGTTCAATAACGTCCTTTACAGGTATAATTCTTGCTTTTTCACCAGGTTTAGCAAAATCAATATCAATATCTTTAACTCCCGGTTCTTTCTTTAATTCATTAACAATTTCCTCTTTGTTAATAAATAAAGTATGATTTTCAACTTTAGTTTCTTCACCAAAGGCTAAATCTTTAATGAAGATTCTGTTCATTTGAAGTTTCAAAATACCACCTCCACTTATTTTTCTAGCTTACTAAGTACTTTATATTCTTCCAAAGCACTTTCAACTAGCATTAAATCGACAACTTCATAATCTTTAACATTTTTAAAATCAATATTTCTATTTTTCATTGTTAAATTATATTTGTCAATTGCTTCTTCAATTATTAATATGCTATTTTCATCAAAACTTTTTTCATCATCAATTACAATACTTCTAATAGAAGAGAAAACCATCCTGATACTAGCTGGCAAAGGATGACTTACTAGGGAGCATCCTTTATGTATTAAATCTCTTGTAGCGATTAAAACATCAAAATAATTTCCATCAATAAATTCAACACAATTAAATTTTTCTTTTACTAAAGAATTATTAGATACAATTTTTAAACTCAAATAAATCACTTCCTTTGTTATCTGTATTATAATATATTGTTTAATGTATTTCAAAAGTATTTTAAATGTTTTTGTAATCATGAAAATGTTTGATTTGATATTTTT
>CABRGI010000253.1 GCA_902470455.1 uncultured Parvimonas sp. | reverse complement strand
ATTTCACTTAAAAAATCTCTGTATTTAATTGCAAGTTCAAACTCTTCTTTTACAGAGGCTTCTTTCATTCTGTTTAGCAAAATTTCTTTTATTTCAGTTGTATCTCCGGAAAGAAATTTAATAACTCTTTTAACATCATTATTATAATTTTCTCTGTCTATATTTTGAGTGCATGGTGCTGAACATCTTTCCAAATAATAGCTCATACAAGGTCTTTGTAAAAATTTCCCCTTGTCAAAATTTAATTTACAATCTCTAATATTAAAAATTAATATAGATAATTCCATCAATTTTTCTAAGTCTGAAATTGTAGGAAAAGGCCCAAAATATTGAGCCTTATCATCCTTTACATCTCTAACTTTTAAAATTTTAGGAAATTTTTCATTTGTAATTTTTATATAAGGATATTGTTTGTCGTCCTTTAAATTTATATTATACTTAGGTCTGTTTTTTTTAATCAAATTTGCTTCTAAAACTAAACTTTCAGTTTCGTTATTTACTATTATATATTCAAATCTATGGATATGTTCTACCATAGCTTGAACTTTTTTATATTTGTGATTAGTAGTAAAATATGACCTAACTCTATTCTTTAAAGAGACGGACTTTCCAACATAAATAATATTGTCATCCTTATCATACATTATATAAACTCCCGGCAAATCGGGTAGTTTTTTCAATTCGTAATTTATATCAAATTCTCTTAAATTTCCTTGCATTGTTCTCTTAAGTATTCTAAATCATGTCCACTTAAATATGGAGATAATTTTTCATAGCACATCTTATTATAACCATTTAACCAAGCAATTTCTTCTTCGCTCATCAATGATTTATCAATTGGTCTTGTATCAATAGGAACAACTGTTAAATTGTCAAATTTTAAGAATTGACCAAATTCAGTCATTTCATCTTTAACACAAACCATAATACTTTCAATTCTGATTCCATGACTACCACTAATATAGATACCAGGTTCATCAGAAGTTACCATACCAACTTCCATTGGATATTCATTTCCTGCAGTACCTATTCTTTGAGGTCCTTCATGAACATTTAGCACATGACCAACACCATGTCCTGTTCCATGATTGAAGTTAATTCTATTCTTCCATAAATTATATCTAGTGAAGGCATCTAAATATCCACCATTTGTTCCTTCTAAGAATTTAGCTTCCATTAAAGCAATATGAGCTTTTAGAACTAATGTATAATGATAAATTTCTTCTTCTTTTAATTCTCCAAGTGCAATAGTTCTTGTTATGTCTGTTGTTCCATCTAAATAATGTCCACCACTGTCAATCAAATATAATCCTCTTGGTTCAACTTTAACAGGATTTTCATGACTTGGTTTATAATGTGGCATTGAAGCATTTGCACCATAAGCAGAAATTGATTCAAAACTATCTTCAATAAATAAATCTTGTTGTTTTCTAAATTCCAATAATTTTTCAGAAGCAATCATTTCTGTTATTGTTCCTGTTGAAACTCCTGTTTCCAACCAATTTAAGTATCTAACCAATGCAACACCATCCTTGATAAATGCATTTTTAGTATTTTTTATTTCAACTTCATTTTTATGACATTTCATTATTGAAGTAAGATTTAAGCCTGTAACAACATTAACTCCTCTTGGAATAGATGAATAAACCGCAACATTTGTCTTTCTAGTTTCTAAATATAAAGTCTTCTTTGATTCAATATCAGAAATATCTCTA
>CABRGI010000252.1 GCA_902470455.1 uncultured Parvimonas sp. | reverse complement strand
AAAGTTGCCTCAACACCTAAAATATCAATGTCAACAGCTTCTACCTTTTTTGCTCCAAGTTTCAAAGCTCCAACAGATAAAATTCCACTTCCGGAGCCTATATCAAAAACTGTTTTATCTTTTAAATCTATCTTTTCGAGAGCTTCCAAACATAAAGCTGTAGTTTCATGGGTTCCCGTTCCAAAAGCCATTCCCGGATCTAACTCAATCATAACTTCATTTTCAGATAAATTATAATCTTCCCAAGTTGGCTTTATAATGAAATTCTTGCCAACTTTTGTAGGTTTATAGTACTTTTTCCACTCATTTGCCCAATCTTCAGTTTTGATTTTAGAATTTATTTTTAAAATGACTTTTTCGTTGTATTCTCTTTCAAATTCTGAAATTCTCTCTTGTAAAATCTTTAGATTTTCTTCAATTTCATCATCATTTTTTAAATAAGTCTTAACAGTGATAAAATCACTTTTTTCAAAATCTTCCTCATCTAAAACTACCCAATAAGGCTTTTCTTTTGCAAACTCTTCATAATCTCTTGAATCTTTTATATTTATTCCATCAATATCAAATAAATAAAGTATTCCAACTATATTGTCTTCAAATTTATTTTTTACTACAACCTCAATTTCAGTCCAATCCATTATTCAAATAGCTCCTTTACCTTTTCAAAAAAGTTTTTCTTATGCTCTGTCAAATGTTCTTCTCTCTCATTAGAAAATTCTCTTAAAAGTTCCTTTTGTCTATCAGTTAAATTCTTTGGAGTAATAATTTTAACTCTAAAAGTTAAATTACCTTTCCCATAGCCGTTTACATCAGAAATTCCCCTATCTTTAAGGGTAAATTCTGTGCCTGTCTCCGTTCCTTCCGGAATAGTATATTTTTCTTTTCCTTCTAGAGTTGGTATTTCTACTTCTGCCCCTAAAGTTGCCTCTGTAAAAGAAATCGGTAATTCATAGAAAACATTATTTCCATTTCTAACAAATAATTCGTGAGATTTTACCTTAAAAATAACATAAACATCTCCATTAGGACCACCATTTTCGCCACAATTACCTTGTCCTTTTAAAGTCATTATGTTATTTGTATTTACACCCTTTGGAGCTTTAACAGTAAATTTCTTTCTGACTAAAACATACTTTTTACCCTTACATTTTTCGCATTTTTCTTCAACAATTTCTCCTGTACCATTACATTCATTACATAATTCTTCAGAAACTACTGTTCCAAAAAAACTTTGCCTTTGAACTCTAATACTTCCACGTCCATTACATTTTTTACAAGTAACTTTTTTAGTTCCAGGTTTAGCTCCACTACCTGAACAACTATTACAAACAGTTTTTACATTTACAAAAAATTCTTTTTCTACACCATTTACTGCTTCAAAGAAATCTAAATCCAAATAAAATTCAATATCTTCTCCTTTTCTTGGTCGATTTGAATTTCTTGCAGAAGATCCGAAGCCTCCAAATCCACCGAAGCCTCCAAAATTCCCAAAAATACTTTCAAAAATATCTTCCATATCAGAGAAGCCTCCAAAGTCTCCACCCCCTGCTGCATTTGCATTAAAGCTTGCTTCGCCATAAGTATCATATTTTTGTCTTCTATTATCATCACTTAAAATTTCATAAGCGAAATTTACTTCTTTAAAATTTTCTTCTGCTTCTTTATTATCAGGATTAACATCTGGATGATATTTTTTTGCAAGTTTTCTATATGCAGATTTTAA
>CABRGI010000251.1 GCA_902470455.1 uncultured Parvimonas sp. | reverse complement strand
GTGAATGATTTGAAATGTTTATCAAAAGAAAAAATAAACATTGTAATGGAAAAATTAGAAAAATTATATCCTGATGCAAAACCAGAACTTAATTTTTCTAACAGTTTCGAACTATTGATAGCAACCATTTTATCTGCTCAATGTACTGATGTTAGAGTCAATAAAGTTACGGAAAAATTATTTAAGGATTTTAAGACTCCTGAAGATTTTTTAACTTTAGGTGTAGATGAATTGTCTAAATATATACATAGTTGTGGTTTTTATAATTCAAAAAGTAAAAATATTTTAGAAACTTGTAGAATTTTAGTAGAAAAATATAATTCTAAAGTTCCAAGTGATATGGAATCTTTAACAATATTACCTGGAGTTGGAAGAAAGACAGCAAATGTAGTTAGATCTTGTGCTTTTAATATACCTTCACTAGCAGTTGATACTCATGTTTTTAGAGTTACAAACAGAATAGGAATTATTAATGAAAATAATGTTCTAGATTCTGAATTATCACTAATGAAGAAGTTAAAGAAAGATACATGGAACAAGGCACATCATCTATTTATTTTTCATGGAAGAAGAATTTGTAAATCAAGAAAACCGGATTGTGAAAAATGCATAATAAATTCTGAGTGTTTATATTATAAAAATTTGTAGGAGGATATATGAAAAAATATCTTAAGGTATTTAGTATTGTATCGGGAGTATTAGGAATATTGATAATAGGTACAATAGTAGGTTATTTTTTACTTAATAGACATCCATTAAGTAATGCGGCTGGAGAGACAAAAAACTTAAAAAAAGAAGAACTTTTAGCATATGACAAATTTTATGAAGGAATTTTTATTAATGATGTTGATTTAAAAGGTCTAACAAAAGAAGAGGCTATAAGTAAGATAAAAGAAAGTTTAGGAATAAATAATGAATTTACTTTAACACGAGACAATTATACTAAGAAATTTCTTCCCAAAGATATTAACTTTTCATATGATTATGAAAATCTAGTTAATCAAGCATTTAATATAGGTAGATTTGGTACTGATGATGAAAGAATAGAAACATTAAAAAATTTATTAAAAAATCCTAAGAAATTCGAAGTTAAAGCTACTTATGATTTATCAAAATTAAATGAAATTATTTCTGAAATATCAGAAAAACTAAATTCCAATCCAATAGATGAAAAATTTTCTTTTGTAAATGATAAAATTTCTATAGTTGATGGAAAAGTTGGAGTTAAAGTAGAGAATAATAAAATTATTGATAATTTTAGAACCATACCAGTAAAATTTGAGTTTCAAATACCTGTAGTAGAAAGTGACTATAAAAGAATTGATAGAAATTTACTTTCATCTATAAAAGGAGTTATTGGAGAAGCTACTACAAAATTTGATAACCAGCCTAATAGAAATACTAATATAAAAATTTCTGCTGGAAAAGTAAATGAGTTTGTAGTAAATCCGGGTGAAACTTTTTCATTTTCAAAAGAGTTAGGTGAAGTTTCAAGTCATACTGGTTATAAACCTGCTGGAACTTTTCTAAACAATAAGGTAGTAGATTCAATAGGTGGAGGAATTTGCCAAGTTACTTCTACTTTATATCAAGCATTAGTAAAATCTGATTTAAAAATTGTTGAAAGAAATCAACATTCTATGAGAGTACCTTATTGTACTATTGGATTAGATGCAATGTATTATGAAGGACAAAGTGATTTAAAATTTACTAATACTTTTGATTTTCCA
>CABRGI010000250.1 GCA_902470455.1 uncultured Parvimonas sp. | reverse complement strand
TTTTAAATGCTTCATATTATCTAAAATTGACTTTGCCTTTTTAGAATCATTCCAAAAATCTTCTTTAAAACTTTTAGCCTCAAAATCTCTATAAGTCTCCTCTAACTTTGAGATGTCAAAGTGAATCACCAATTTCTGATAAATTTTGTTGCAGTTTTTTTAATCTTTCGATTACTGTACTTAAATTTTCCATCTCTCCCCCAACAACAATATATAATACTTTATTTTATAATATTAAGATATTTTCGTCAAGTCCAACAAAAAAGAGCCATTGGCTCTAATTCATTTTTAATATATTACGCTTTTACAATTGGAATCCATAATTCCATTTTATAATCTTTACTATCCATATCCCCTTCGTAGTAATATTCAAAGTCAGGAGTTCCCGAATGAACATATCCATGTTCCGGAAAAAACACTTCCATTACATACTTCCAACCATTGTGAATACATTCAGGAACTACTCCTTTTAGTTCAACAATAGCATATTCAGCCTCTTCTACTTCTAGGATATCAAGTCCCATACTTTTTGCTTTATCTACATCCGTAACAATATATCCTGCCATGTAATTTATTACATTTGGACTTTCCACGTCATGACAAATGCCTACACTTTCTCCATCTCCTAGACTTGCAAGTTCTTCTTGGCTATATTTTTCATATAATTTATTCCAAACTTTTGGACATAATGATGAATTAATATTTTCTTCATTGAAACCTGCAACTGTAAATGAACCTTTCTTTTGAATTGTAACATTCATACTTCTTCCTCCTTTAACTGTTAATGCTAATTGAATTCTAGAAATCAATTTGAATGGTTTCCCATTTCTTACTTCAGAAGGAGTAAATCCATGAAAATTCTTGAAAGCTGTTCCAAAAGAGTCTGATGACTCATATCCAAATCTAAATGCAATGTCAATTACTTTTTCGTCCGTATCTCTTAAAGCAATCGCTGCCTCTGTTAATTTTCTTCCTCTCAAATATTCTGAAAGTGTTGTTTCAGTTAAAATAGAAAACAATCGACTAAACATCGCATATGAATATCCGGATAAATGAGTTATTTTCTTTTCATCAATTTCATCTTCTAAAACAGTTTCTATATAATCTATCGTACTATTAAAAGATTTTATTATACTCATTTGATTTCCCCTTTCTAGATATAGTTTAACAATTTTTAGATTGTACTACCCTATAATGTAGGTACAAATTTTAAAGGATATTTTTTATTTAAATGAAAAAGAGCTGTTCGCTCTTTTCATTCTATTTCACTATTTTTACTTTTAAACTTCTTAAAAATGATTTTTCTTCTTCGGTAATTCTTCTGCTTTCTATTGCCTTTTGAATAGCTTTATTATGAGTCCAATCATCAAGTTTTTTATTTTCTATAAACTTTATAGCGTACTTTTGTTGTTTTGCAAGAGCAGTAGCAAAATACCAAGCAATCATCATATTTACATAATACTCTTCGGATTTTACTTTTGAAACAATCTTCAAATGTTCTTCTTTAAAATTTTCATCTAAATAATTTGAAAGTAAAAGACCAATTCCGTATCTTATAACATAAGTTTTTTCATCTTCTATCCAATCTAAAATATATCTATATGTCTCATTTGGATATTTCTTAAAAACTTTTGGAGAAAACAAGTCACAAGTTGCCCAATTATCGATAAATGGAATAAATTTTTCTGTATATTCCATTGCCAAATCAAAATCTTTTATTTGCTCAATTA
>CABRGI010000249.1 GCA_902470455.1 uncultured Parvimonas sp. | reverse complement strand
GTTAATTTATAAAGAATAAATTAAGGTATAATTATTTTTGCATTATACTAGAGGGTAAGAATAAAGTAATTTCACTATAACACTATAATAAGAATTATTTTAGCAATAAAAAGGAAATTATGTTATAATATAATGTAGTTTTAATAAAGTAATTAAAATGAATTTATTATAACTATTTATGTAAAAATTTAATGAGAATATTTAAAATAAAGGAGAAAATATGTATAATCTAGGTGAATTTCAGAAATTGATTATAAAACGATTTAAGAATAATGGTGCTTATATAGGTATAAAAGATGTGAAGAATGAAAAAATTGATATATTATTGCCTAAGAAAGAAGTTTTAGAAACTGATAAAGTAGGTGATGAAATTGAGGTGTTTATTTACAAAGACAATCAAGCTAGATTTGTAGCTACTAGGAAAAAACCAAAAATATCTATGGGAAAACTTGAAACTTTAGAAGTAATGGATATTTCAAAAATTGGCGCTTTTTTGGATTGGGGTCTTGAAAAAGAATTATTTTTACCATTTAAGGAACAATCTATGAAACTTGAAAAGGGAAGAAAGTATTTAGTTGCATTATATATAGATAAATCAGAGCGCCTTTGTGCGACAATGAAAATAAGAGATTACTTAACTTCTGATTCACCATTTAAAGAAGGAGAATGGGTTGAAGGCATTATTTATTCAATTCATAAAGATTACGGTGCTTTTGTTGCTGTTGATAAAAAATATGATGCAATGATTGAAAATAAAGATATTGTTGGAGTTTTAGAAATAGGAGAACCTATAAATTTTAGAATTTCAAAAGTGAAAAAAGATGGTCGTTTGAATCTAGTTTTAAAAAATTTATCTCATATCGAGATAAATGATAATGCTGAAATTTTATTTAATATTATTAAAGACAAAGGAGGTTTTTTAGATTTGAATGATAAAAGCAATCCTGACAGAATTAAGGAAATTTGTGGAATGAGCAAATCATCTTTCAAGAAAGCTGTTGGAAGACTTTTAAAGACAAGAAAGATTCAATTTGAAGGAAATGGAATCAAATTAATTTAAGGGGGAAATTATAATGGAAAAAAATGTAATGGCAGTTGTAAATGGAGTAGAAATTTTAGAGAGTGATGTTGATAGATTTATAGATTTAATGGGGAATAGAGCTTTACCTTATAAAAATCCGGAAGGAAAAAAACAATTGTGTGAAGAATTAGTAAAACAAGAACTTATAATTCAAGATTGTTACAGTAGAAAATTACATGAAAGTGAAGATTATTTAAAAGAAATTAATGAAATTAAACGTTCAATTTTGGCTAAACATTTTTTAAATGAATTATTCGATGACATTAAAGTATCAGATGAAGAAATAAAAGAGTATTATGAAGAGAATAAAAATATATTTTTGAGTAAATATGTATTTAAAGCAAAACATATTTTAGTAGAAAGCGAAGAAAAAGCTAAAGAATTAAAAAAACGTTGTGATAATGGAGAGAATTTTGAAAAATTAGCAATGGAATGTTCTATGTGTCCATCTAAAGAAGTTGGTGGTGATTTAGGTGAATTTACTCAAGGTCAAATGGTATTAGAATTTGAAAATGCCTGTATTGACGCTGAAGAGGGAAAAGTAACTGATCCTGTTAAGACACAGTTTGGATACCATTTAATAAAATTAGAATCAAAAACAAATCCAGAACAATTAGCATTGGAAGCAGTTAAGGATGAAATTGAAAAAAGTATAATTAAAGCTAAAGA
>CABRGI010000248.1 GCA_902470455.1 uncultured Parvimonas sp. | reverse complement strand
TTCCCACTACCATTTGCTCCGATTATAGCGATAAAATCTTTCTCTTGAATATCAAAAGAAAGATTTTCCAAAACATTAATACCTCCACTGTAAGAGAAAGATAGATTTTTTATTGAAATAATATTTTTCAAACCATTCTCCTATTTGTATCTTCAACTGTGGCTTTTAAATTTTTTTCCATAAGTTGAATATAATCTTTATTGTTTTTTCTTTTTTTACATTAGCTTTGCCACATACTGAAAAAAGTGATATAATAATGGCAAAGGAAATGATTTTAGTTATGATTTTTTCGTAATTTCTCCTTTTAAGAGCACTTATTTGCAAATAGCACTCATTTACATACAGTATTATATACCCATTTCATCTAAAAATCAAGCAAAGGAGAGTATTTATGAAAAAAGCTTTTTTGAAAATTCTAAAAGATAATGATTTAAAAATTACTAAAAATAGATTAGCAATTCTAAAAGAATTAGAAAAAAGAGAAGTTCCTACAACTGCAGAAGATATTTACAATGCTATTTCAACAAAAGGCGAGAAATTTAGCATTTCCAGTATATATAGAGCGTTAAATCAATTTTGCGAAAAAAACATCGCCAAAAAAACAGCAGAAATTGACGGAACTACATATTATCAATTAAATAGTGGACATATCCACAGTTTAATTTGTGAAAAATGTAAAAAAATAATTCCAATAAATCATTGCCCAATACATAATTTAATTGATGATATTGAAAATAAAACCGAATTTATAGTTACAGGTCATCATTTAGAAATCAAAGGCATTTGTAAAAATTGCCAAGAAAAACTCACAAAAGAAGAACTGGAATGTATCAAAGATTCCGGTAAAGAAGTACATAGTAATCATAAATGTAAAGATGAACATTGTATATAAATATTAAAAAATTTTAAAAAAGTATTGACAAATTTTTTATAAATTGATATAATATACAGGCATTCAGAATGAATGCAAAGTTTGGTGGGTGTGGCCTAGCTGGTTAGGGCGTCAGATTGTGGCTCTGAAGGTCATGGGTTCGAATCCCATCATCCACCCCATATATGCAGGAATGGCGGAACTGGCAGACGCGCTAGACTTAGGATCTAGTGTCATTGACGTGGGGGTTCAAGTCCTCTTTCCTGCACCATTTCTATTACTGTAGAAGTATTAAAAAAGTAGAGTTTTGGCTCTACTTTTTTTCTTTTTTAAATTTAAGAAAGGAGTTGTTATGAAAAAAGTTGTAAATATTGAAAAAACAGACTCTGATTTCAAAGATTATATTTTATTTGATATAGAAACAACAGGTCTTAGTAGGTCTAAAGACTTTATGTATATGTTTGGGCTTTGTGAGAAAAGAGGGAAAGAATTAATCCATTCTCAATACTATATCGAAGACGAATCAGAAGAAAAAGAGCTTATTTTAAAAGTAAAAGAGCTTTTAAAATCAAAAAAAGTCATCTCATACAATGGAGATAGATTTGACTTTCCTTTTATTAGAAAAAAGATGGAAAAATATAATATAACAAAATTTGATTTTGAAAACATTGACATCTACAGGCAATTCCAAAAACTCAACTTCTTTCTAGATGAGCCTAGTTTAAAGGCTATTAGTTTAGGAAAAAGACTTGGATTTGACGTTCATGATCATGTTACCCAACAAGAAATGCCTAAAATTTATAAGATGTATCAAGAACTTAAAGATAAAGAAATGCTATCAAAACTTATTTACCATAATTATATCGACCTTAAAGTTTTAAGT
>CABRGI010000247.1 GCA_902470455.1 uncultured Parvimonas sp. | reverse complement strand
TCTATTTTAAAAGACAGTTTTAAAAATCTGAAAATAGTTTTAAATGAATTAATCATTTTCATCACCCACTTTCAATTTAAACATACTTTTAGTCAATTCTTTTAAGTACCTATAATATTGAGATCTTTCAATTAATTCAAAATGAGAACCTGAATCTAAAATTTTTCCATTATTTAAAATATAAATTTTATCCACAATATTAGAAATAGCCAATCTATGAGAAATAATAATAAATCCTTTTGTCTTTTCTTCAAGAGATAATCTTTTATAAAAGTCCATTTCTTTTTTAGCATCAAGTGCAGATGTGGGTTCATCTAAAATTAACATCGTTCCACTTTTAACCAATGCTCTTAGAATAGTTAGCATTTGTAATTGACCACCTGACGGTTCAAAAGCATCTTCAAAAAACTCTTTTCCAAATCTAGTATTCAAATCTATCAATTTTCCATTTACATTGTAAAGTTTACAACTTTTTAAATATTCTTCAACATAATTTTCTTCATAGTTTTTCATGCTTTCAAATCCGAATAAATTTTCTTTAAGTGTTCCTGCAAAAAAATGTGAATTTTGAAAAACGGCTGAAAAATAAGCAAGTCTTTCTTTTGCTGAAACTTCTTTCCCATTAATGAGAATTTTTCCACTTGTTTGATTGTAAATTCCCATAATTACTTTTATAAGTGTACTCTTTCCAGCCCCATTTTCTCCAATTATTCCAATTTTATCGAAAGATGAAAACTCCATATTTATATTTTCTAAACTGTATTTATCAGTATTTGGATATTTAAAGTAAATATTTTTAAGTTCAAAGGATGCTTCTTTATTTTCCATATTAGCTTTTTTACTTTTTAAACTATTTTCTTCTAAATGCAAAAGGTATTTATCAAACATTTTGATATTTTTCTTTAAATCGGATATAATTCTTAAAGACTCCTTTTCATTAGTTACAAAGAGTTGATACATACTGAAAACTATGAAAATTGTAGAAATAGAAATGGAATTAATACTAAATAAGTATATCAACATTCCAATTGTAAAAATATCAGTAATAATTTCCAAAAATATTGAAATAATCCCTAATTTTATACCTAAATTAGTTTTATTTCTTATAATAGCCATCGCTTCATTAACAATTTTCTCATATCTCTTTAAGATTAGATTTCCTAAATTAAATATACGAATATCTTTTCCATATTCATTTCTCATACTAAAATTATTGTAATATTCAAGTTTTGTCAATACATTTCCTTGCTCTAAATCTGTATCCAAGTCAAATTCATTAATTTTTTCTCTTAGAGGATATGCTCCAAGTTGAATTAAAAATGTAAAAACTACAATGTAAAAAGAAGTTTTCGAAATAATAAAGCCTGAAAAAATAAGCAATACAAAAATAGGAATAAAATTTATTAAATCCATTAAAATTGCACTAAAGCCTGCATTATCATAAGCTAAAAAATTCCAAGCTCTATTCATTGAATATTCAAATTTAGGATTTTCAATATCTTCCATATTCTTTTGTAAAATTGAGTTATTCAGTTTTCTTGCTAACTTAAATCTGAAACGAACTACTTCATAAGATAGCTTTGAAAATAAAATACTTGACATAATTTTAGAAAATATAATTATAGCAAACAAAAAAAGTATAATAAAGATAAATTTATTATAACTATATATTTTATTTTCGACTAAAGAAAAAATATATCCAAAATAATAAGCATCTAAAAAATATGCAACTATAAAACAAATATTATAAATCAAAATTTTAAAAATATTTTTTTTTTTTT
>CABRGI010000246.1 GCA_902470455.1 uncultured Parvimonas sp. | reverse complement strand
AAATTTTATATATTAAAAATTTATATATTAAAGAATTATATAGAGGTGAATTATGTATTATCCAATATCGGCATTATTGATTGAGTGTATAATTTTATCAATTATAGATGTTAAGGATTCTTATGGATATGAAATTAGTCAAAGTGTAAAAAAGATTTCAGACATAAAAGAATCAACTCTCTATCCTATTTTAAAGAAAATGGAACAAAATGAGTTTTTAACAACCTATGATGGAGAATTTAATGGAAGAAAGAGAAAATATTATAGAATTACATCCAGTGGAAAAACTCAACTTAAATTTTTAAAGTCAGAGTGGATTGATTATAGGGATGAAATTGACAAAATAATTATAGGAGGGCTGTTTGATGAATAGGGAAGAATATCTTAGAGAACTTTCAAAGTATTTGAAGAAATTACCTAAAAAAGATTATGATGATACTATGAATTATTTTGAAGAATACTTTGAAGAGGTTGGTGTTGAAGGTGAGCAAGATTTAATTAGAGAACTAGGCTCTCCAAACACTGCTGCAAGTGAGATTTTATCAAAGTTATTAAATGAAAATACTTCAAAAAAGGAAAGCAAAGATAAATTTTTTCATTTTGGAGAAAATAAAATTTCTAGAACTTTTTTAATTGCTATTCTATTTGTTCTAGCAGCTCCAATAGGAATACCGCTAACATTAGCAGCTATTGTAATAACTTTTTCTTTTTTTATAGTTTGTATTTCTTTAATTTTTACTTTTTTTGCTCTTGTTTTTGTAGGGGTATTAGTTACTATAAAATTATTTGTCGTAGGACTAATTACAATTTTTAGTTCATCAATTTCAGGAGGTACGATTTTACTTGGAAGTGGATTGATAATTTTAGGAATAACCGGATTATTATTTATTGCAGGAAAATCTACTGTCAATTTTTTGATTAATTTATTTAAGAAGTGTATTTCTTATATTTCAAGAAAAAGAGGTGAGATGTATGAATAAAAAAGTATTTAAAGTTTCTGTTGTAATGTTAATTTTAGGTTTTGTACTTTTGTTTTCGGGAATACAGACAGGTGGATTAGATTATCTGGCAGATGTTAATATAGACAGTTATAGTCTTTTTAAGAGCAAAAAGATTAATAAATATACTATGGATTTAGATAAAATTTCTTCTGTTGAAGTAGAGTTTTTTAATTCTAATTTTGAAATTAGAAAGTCAGAAAATGGGAAAAATTATGTTGAGTATTTCTCTGAAAATGAAGAAGATTATAGTATTAAGTTAGATGACGAGAAATTATTTATTCAAAGTTTACAAAAAGAGAAATCTTTTTCTTTTGGTATTAAACTTAATCTAAATGTTTTTAAAAATTTTCTGATTAATGGAAAAGTTTCTGATAACTCTTTTATTCTATATCTTTCAGAAAGTGAATTAGAAAATTTAAGTTTTAGTAATTTTAGTGGAAAAGTGGATATTTCTGATGTCAATTTTAGAAATATAAGACTTAATTTAAAAAGTGGAACTTGTAAGTTAAAAAATTTAAAGACAGAAAATATTGAATTACTAAATTCTGCTGGGAATATTTATCTTGAAAATGTAAATAATTCTAATTATTTTACTTCTGAGAACAAAGCGGGTAATATTGAGTTTAAAAATTCTAAATTCCATTTATGTAAGGTAGAGCAGAAAGCTGGGAATATAAATTTTACAAATGTTGAAATATCTCAATTTTTAAAGGTTGAAAATAAGGCTGGAAATATAAAATGTTCTTTAGTATATGATGAAAATGTAAATTATGATTTGGATTT
>CABRGI010000245.1 GCA_902470455.1 uncultured Parvimonas sp. | reverse complement strand
ATAGCTCATGCTCAAACTATTTGGAATTTACTTTCTATGTATGCTGTAGGTTTCTGTGCAGTATTACTTGGAGGCTGTCCTTTAAGACAATTAGTTCTTGCTGGAACAGGATCTTCAGATTCAGTTATTACTGTATTAGGAATGTTCGTTGGGGCAGCACTTGCTCATAATTTCAAATTAGCAGGAGGTGCTGCAGCGGTTGAAAATGCAGCAAAAGGAATTAAAGCAGCTGCAGGTGGTCCTGGAATAAATGGACAAGTATTTGTTGTTGCTTCAATAGTTGTATTATTTATAATAGCTCTTTGTGGATTAAGAAAAGAAAAGAATAGATAAATTTTAAGGAGATAGTTATGAAAGAATTAGACGTTAGAGGATTATCTTGTCCAGAACCAGTTTTAATTTTACAAGATGCCCTTAAAGAAAATAAAAATGAGACATACAAAGTCTTAGCAAGTGAAGCTCATGTAGTAAAGAATATTACTCATTTTGCAAATAGTCAAGGCAAAAAAACTTCTGTAAAAGAAGTTGGTTTAGACTTTGAAATTATTGTAGAATAATGAAGGAAACAAAACTTTATGTAACATTCTATACAACAGCAGAGGCAATGGCGACTGAAAGTGTTTGTAGAGAAAATAACTTTTCAGGAAAACTTGTCCCTGTACCTAGAGTTTTATCAGCAGGTTGTGGAATTGCTTGGGAATGTAGTCCTAATTTAAAGTTAAGGCTTTTAGAACTTTTGAAAAAAGAAGATATAGAATGGGAAGAATGTGAAGAATTATAGATTAAAAAGTTGTTAATAACTTTGGGAAATCTTAAAATTAAATACTATTAAAGGTCATCTTGAATTTCAAGATGACCTTTTTTATATAAAAATTTATTTTATCGATAATTATATAAAATATTAACCGCATTTGACATTTTTGTTCATCTATTATATAATTGCCAATAGATTTATTATATTTTTAGGAGAATTGAATGAAAGTATTTAAAAAAGTATCTTTAATGGTTTTTTCTTTATTATTAATTTTTAATTTAGGATTTAGTAATAAACTTTTTGCTGAAAGAGTAAATAAAATCGAGAAGAAATCTGTTTATGTAGAAAATGTTTTTTATGATGAAAAAGGAAAACCCGCGAATGGTTGGTATGATGACGGGACCGAATGGTACTTTTTCCAAAATGGAAAAAGACATACAGGTTTTGCAGAAGACGGAAACGGTAAGATGTATTTTAAAAACGGGAAATACGGAAATGATTATCTTGACGGAATTTTTTATGGAGAAGGAAAGCCTGCTAATTGGTGGTATGACGACGGGATAGCCTGGTATTTTTTTCAAAAAGGTAAAAAATATACCGGAATTGCCAAAGATGCAAGTGGATATAAATATTTTGTAAATGGTAAATATGGTAGTGGCATTTACAAAGGTACACTATATAAAAATGGTGTAAAATCAGAAGGAAGAATTTATGTAGATGGAATTTTCTATGGGGATGATGTAAAACCTGCAAATTGGTGGTACGACGACGGAACAGCATGGTATTTTTTCCAAAAAGGTAAAAAGCATACAGGTTTTGCAAAAGACGGCAACGGAAAGATGTATTTTAAAAATGGAAAATATGGAAATGCATATGTTGACGGAATTTTTTATGGAGAAGGAAAACTCGCAAACTGGTGGTTTAATGACGGAACAGCATGGTACTTTTTCCAAAATGGCAAAAAGTTTACAGGAATTGCAAAAGATGCAAGTGGATATAAATATTTTGTAAATGGTAAATATGGTAGTGGCATTT
>CABRGI010000244.1 GCA_902470455.1 uncultured Parvimonas sp. | reverse complement strand
AAATATATTTCTAAAGTCCTAAGAGCAACTATGGGAGCGATATTTAGAACAAATATTATAGATTGTAAAATTGAAAAAATAAAAGAGCTGCAAAGTGGCGGATACAGGTTAATATCTACCACATTAAGTAAAAATTCAAAATTTTTGGAAGAATTTACATTTGATGGAAAAAATATTGTAGTTATGGGAAATGAAGCAAATGGTATTTCAGCTGAAATGTTAAAAATTTCAAATAATCATTTAAAAATAGATATGGATAATTCAATGGAGTCCTTAAATGTTTCAATAGCAGCTGCAATAATAATGTATAAAATATATAAAAATTAAAGGAAGTGTTTATAAGCACTTCCTTTTTTGTACTATATATTTTTGGGAAAATTTTTCAATTATTTTAATCTTGCCAATGCACCAAATGGATCCCATGGTTCAAGTTCTATTGTTTTTTCATCAAGAGCTTTTAACCATTTTTCATCAACGTATTTTTTGTCAACCATTATTTCATAGTTGTATTCATTAAACCATTCATCAGTCATTGAAAAAATACCTTTATCTCCAACTGTATCTCCCCAAGAGTTTTCAACTTGCCATTCTAATGGTTTTCCATTTTCATCAAGATTTACTCCTGTAAACACCATTGCATGAGTTAATACACTTTCGTGATAATCAAGTCTTTCTGCTTTTGTAAAGTTTTCTAAAGTAGGGAATATGTCATCATATAAGAACATATCTAAGTCCATAATTCCTTTTTGCTTTTCCAAAAACTTAATTACATCACAGCCAAACCATACAGGTTCCCCAGCTTTAATTGACTTTATAGCACTTTCTTTTAATACTTCTATAGGAACATTTAAGTATTTTATTTTGTCAGCTTCTTTAACTGTTCCTAAGAATTTTACAGTATAAACTTTTCCGTAAGGTTTGTCATCAGTTGGAGCATTGATTAAACTTATTTTATCTTTTAAATTCCAACCAACATATTTATCGAAAAATTCTTTAGGAGTAATATTTGATATTCTGTGGAATTTTTCGTCTTTATCTCTGTATTCATAGGTGAAAGTTTCAGGAATTTCTCCCAAACATTTAGTTAAAATATTGTAAACTGTATAAAGAGTTTCATTTTTTAAATCTTCAATTTCTTTTAATGGTTTGCCAGCTTTATGAAGATTTCTCATATCACAAGCTGCTTTTCTAAGATATTTAGTTAGTATTGCTTCCATATCTCTTGTGTTTGAAGAGTGGAATGTTTCTGGCATAATTCCTTTAGGAACGACACCATATTTTTCTAAAAGACCTCTAAACATATCCCATTGACCACCATCTTGTACAGGTGCAGTTAAAAGATGAGAAATAACTCTTGAATCAGTTTTTTCGTCTAATGTTTCAATTATACTTTCCAAAAAGAAGTTTGCTTTTTCAAGTTTGTCCCAAAATAGAGTATATGTTTGTGAGTATTCCATAGATTTTATGTTTAATTTTTCCATAGTTGAAACTCTTGCAACATTTAATGCAGAGAACATCCAACATCTACCACTTGATTTTTGGTTTGTTATTTCACCTTTTTTTGTAACATCAGAAAACTGAAAATTATGTCTTTTATAGACTTCATGATTTGTAGATGCTTCGTGCAACCCCACTTTTGCAACACTTGCAGCTACGATCTTGTTTGTTTTACAAGAATTAAATCTTTCTTTAAATGACTTAAGAATTTCATTTGTTAATGCCATTTGTATCACTCTCCTTAAAAAATTTTTTTGTGAGAAACCTCACAACTACATTGTAACATAAAATTATAATAAAT
>CABRGI010000243.1 GCA_902470455.1 uncultured Parvimonas sp. | reverse complement strand
ATAAATTTTATAAAATTTTTCTGTTGCTTTTTCAATATCTTTTCCAAATAATTTTAACTTTTGTAACTTCTCAATATCTTTATTCAAACCGTTTAAAATATTTTCAACATCTGCTTTTGATAATACCATTTCTTTTGCAGGTATTATTTCTACCTTCTGCAACTTTTCAACAGATCTTTGACTGTTTATGTCAAAAACACGTATAGAATCAACATCATCTCCAAATAACTCTATTCTTATTGGATTTTTAAAATTTACAGGAAATATATCAAAAATAGATCCTCTTATTGAAAATTGTCCCTTTGCTTCAACAAAATCAACTCTATCATAATGCATTTTAATTAAATTTTCTGTTAATTCTTTAAGATTTACTTCCGAATTTTCGTTAATGTAAATATAATGTGATTTAAAAAAATTTGGTGTACTTATCTTCTTTGACAAAGCACCTGCAGTTGTAATTATTATGAATTTTTCTTTAGAAATAAGTCTATTCATTATCTCTATTCTAATATTTTCAAGATTTGTTTCTATACTATTTATATTGTGAAATCTTATCTCAAAATTAGGATAAACTACAACTTTATCCCCTACTAAATTTTTTAATTCATCACAAAGTTCGTTAGCTCTATTATCATTTTCGACCAATAAAACTAAATTTTTATTTGGCAAATCGTTGAAAATAGAATACACTAAATGGAACAAACTCTCTTTTATAAGTCCATTACAATAAATAGGAACATTATTTGATTTTAAATTTGAAATCATATCCAAATATGATTCATTATTCTTTAAAAAATCAATTAAAAAATTCATAAATAACCCCTTGTTCACAAAAAATATAGAGGAATATTATTCCTCTATACACATTCCATTAAATTTACACATTGCTTTGTCAACATCACTTTTTATTATTTCCTCAACTGCATCTGCGGAAATTTCTAATACTTTTTTCAAAATTTTCTCCTCTGAAGATGAAAATTTACTTAAAACAAAATCTTTTAAATCCATATAATCCGGACATTTTCCAACACTTACCCTTATTCTAGGAAAATTTTCTGTTTCCAAATGATAAATTATTGATCTTAAGCCATTATGTGTCCCAGCACTTCCCTTTTTTTTAATTCTAACAGTACCAAAGGGAATATCTATATCGTCTAATATAACTATAATATTTTCCGGCTTTATTTTGAAATAATTTACTGCATCTATAACTGCTTCTCCGGACAAATTCATATAAGTAAGTGGTTTTAAAAAAATACATTTTTTACCAAACATATTTATTTGACCGAAAAAAGATTTAAATTTTTCTTTATTCATATTGATACTATACTTTTCAACTAATATATCAACAACTCCATAGCCTACATTATGTCTGGTTCCAACATAATTTTTGCCTGGGTTTCCAAGACCAACTATTAAATATATATTATCTTCCATCAAATAGCATACTCACCGGTCTGTTGTTATTTATTCTATCAATAGCCTTTGCAAAATATTGTGCAACCGATACAACTTCAATTTTTCCACCTAAATTCTTTTCTTGAGGAATAGTATCTGTTACAACACATTTTTCAACTTTTGAATTAGCAATATTTTCAATTGCTTTCCCCGAAAATACTCCATGACTTGCAGTAATATAAACTTTCTTTGCTCCCTTTGCTATTAAAGCATTTGCGGCATTTGTAATAGTTCCTGCAGTATCAATAATATCATCTACAATTATACAAGTTTTTCCTTCAATATCGCCTATAACATTCATTACTTCTGAAACATTTGGACGTGGTCTTCTCTTTTCCAAAAT
>CABRGI010000242.1 GCA_902470455.1 uncultured Parvimonas sp. | reverse complement strand
AATATAAGAACGCAACAAGGTTCTATTTTAAAATCCTCATCAAAAGTTATTGAACGAATTGGTCTAATTATTCCTTTATCAACAAATTTTTGAGCAAATTGGTCTGAAAACATAGAAGCATGAACCTCTCCATTTTGCATTGCTTGAATAGTAGCGGCATTTTCTACATTTTTAAACTTAACCTTTGAATAATCAACCTTATCTCTAGATAAAAATCTTAAAGCAATATTATGGTCTGAATGACCTATTCCATTATGAATAGCAATTTCTTTTCCAACCAAATCACTTGTATTTTTAATATCTGAATCTTTTAAAACATAAAGTGATTTGCAACCAGTATGTGCTCCCCTTGTAAATACCATATTAGAAGCATTAACCGCAGGAACAACTGATGCAGAAATATGATCTGTAGTAGCATCAATTTTCCCAGTACCTATGGCATCAGCAGAAGATAATTGAACATTGGTAATTTCTGCCTCTAAACCATATTTTCCTAAAAATCCTTTAACCTTTGCTATTCCTAATCCAGAAGTACAAAGTCCTCCATTATATCCAATTGTAATTTTAGTTCCATAACGCGGCTCTTTTTTCCATTTTTCTTCTAAATCAGGGTCATTCAAATCTACATCTGCAATCGTCATTTTATTATCAGTTTTTTCGTCTTTCTTTTCAGTGCTTTGTTTATTATCAGCTCTCTTTGCAGTATTTCCACATCCCGTAACACCTAATAACATTGCTGATATCAATAAAAGACTCATCACTTTTTTATTCATAGTAATCCTCCAAAACTCACTATCAAAAACTCTTATAAATTACTTTTAGCTTCTGTTCAATTTACCTTTTTTCTATTCATCAAAATTATTTTTTCATTGGCCTCCAAATTTCAGCTAAAGTTTCTTTTGAATTAGATTCAGCTTTTATCAAATTAAATTCTGCATAGTCTTTTAAAACATCTGTCAGAGACTCAGTAGTTCTTTCATCAGTAACTTTAAAATTATATGTTTCTAAAAATCTTTGATCTGAATCAACATTTCCAGAACCCCAGTTATTTTGATTTATAACTTGAGCCGCCTCTTTCTTGTTTTCTTCAATCCAATCACTAGCGTCTTTATGCGCTTGAGTGAGTTTTGCTGCAGTTATAGGATTTTCTTCAACAAATTTTTTATTTAATATAAGAACACAACAAGGTTCTATTTTAAAATCATCATCAGTAGTGATTGAACGAATCGGTCTTATGACACCTTGATCAACAAATTTTTGCGCAAATTGATCTGAAAACATCGCAGCATGAATTTCTCCATTTTGCATCGCTTGAATAGTTGCTGCAGTTTCTACATTTTTAAACTTAACTTTAGAATAGTCAACCTTATCTCTTGACAAAAATCTTAAAGCTATATTATGGTCTGAAGCCCCTATTCCATCATGAATTGCAACTTCTTTACCGATTAAATCGCTAGTCTTTTTAATATCTGAATCTTTTAAAACAAAAAGAGATTTACAACCAGTATGTGCTCCTCTTGTAAATACCATATTAGTTCCATTTACGGCAGGAACAACAGAAGATGAAATATGATCTGTAGTTGCGTCTAATTTACCTGTCCCAATAGCGTCTGCAACAGATAATTGTAAATTTTTAATTTCTCCCTCTAAACCATATTTTCCTAAAAATCCTTTAACGTGAGCAATTCCCAATCCAGAAGTACAAAGTCCACCATTGTATCCAATAGTGATTTTAGTTCCATAACGAGGTTCTTTTTTCCATTTTTCTTCTAAATCAGGGTCATTCAAATCTACATCTGCTATAGTCATC
>CABRGI010000241.1 GCA_902470455.1 uncultured Parvimonas sp. | reverse complement strand
ATATCTCCTTAATCTTATCAGTATATTCTCCATTTTTTTTATAAATATAAATATTATCTTCAACTAATAGATTACTATTACCGTTTTTAACCAACTCAACCATAAACAGATGTGGCTTTTTATCTATATTTGTAGAGATAAATTGTATTCTTTTAGGCTCTAATCTAAATTTTCTCGATTCACTTAAAACATCAACCAAACGTTCCATACTGTAAATCAAAAAAACTTTTCCTGAAGATTTTAGTTTTTTATATGAAAAATCTAAAATATCTTCAAGTTTAAGTGCATATTCATATCTTGAAATCAAAAAATTCTCATCTTCATTTAATATTCCAGTATTCATTTTTTTATATGGAGGATTTGACACAATATAATCAACAGATGAATTTTCAAAATCGTTATAACATTCTTTTAAATCTTTATTTAAAAGAATAACATTATTCAGTTTATTTTCAACAATGCTATGCTCAATAAGCTTTGCATTTTCATTTTGTATTTCTATAAGATATACAGTTTTTAAATTATTTAGAAAATTAATTCTAAAACCTATTATTCCGGTTCCTGCTCCGATATCAATTAATATCTTATCTTTTTTAACTTTTGAAAAATAGGATAGCAAAATTGAATCAATGCTGAAAGAAAATTTATTCTTATTTGCAAATATAACACCTTTGGTGTTAGGAATATAATGTTTGTCCATATAATAACCTCCGACCTATATATTTTACCATAAATACGCTTTAAAAGGAATTATTTTTATGATAGAATATACTAAGGTGATTATATGAAATTTACAAGTCAACAAGTTGATGCCATTAAACATTTTGAAGGTCCTGCTTTAATTTTAGCAGTTCCGGGTTCAGGCAAGACAACTGTATTATTAAATAGAATTTTAAATTTAATTAAAAATCATAATATAGATCCAAGTGAAATAATTTCAATAACTTTCAGCAAATCTCAAGGAATTGATATGGAAAAGAGATTTTTAGCTCAAAATCCTGAATTTAGAGGAAAAATTACTTTTAAAACTATTCACGCTTTTTGCTATGAGATAGTTAGAAATTATATGAAATTAAAAAATATCAAAAAAACTTTAATTGAAGGTAATAATGAATTCAATAGAATTTTAATTTTAAAAAGAGTATATTATCAAAAAAATTACAAAAAACTATCTGATGAAGAAATTAATGACTTCTTTTCAATTTATGACTATACAAAAAATAAGATGTATGATTTTGAAGGATATTTAAGAAAAAATCATTTTATTTCAAATCGTTCTTTAATGTTAAAATTGTATAATTTGTATGATGAAATAAAAATTCAAAATAATTTTATGGATTTTAATGATTTGCTAATTTTGGCTAATGAATATATTTCAACGGATAAAAAACTTTTAAAAGCCTTAAAAAATAGATATAAGTTTTTCCAAATTGATGAAGGACAAGATACTTCAACTTTACAATTTGAAATAATAAGAAAGATTGTATTTCCAGAAAATAATGTATTCATAGTAGCAGATGATGACCAATCAATCTATAGTTTTAGAGGTGCAAGTCCTGAAAACTTATTAAATTTTAAAAATATTTATCCAAATTCTAAAATATTTTTTATGGATAAAAATTTTCGTTCCACTAAAAATATAATAAAAATAAGTAATAAAATAATTCAAGGAAATAAAATCAGATATGAAAAATCTTCAAAACATACAACCGAAGAAAACTCTCAAATAATGTTATTTAAAGTTAAAAATTCGACTATTCAAGCAAGAGAATTAGTAAAAAGAATTTTTGAAATAAATCCTAATGAAACTATTGGAGTTTTGTATCGAAATAATATATCTTCT
>CABRGI010000240.1 GCA_902470455.1 uncultured Parvimonas sp. | reverse complement strand
ACATAATAAAAAATCAAAACGTTTAAAAGATGCTATAAAAGAAGTATTTGAAGATGAATTACTAGAAAAAAAATATCTAAAGATAGATTTGACGAAGTAATAAATGATAAAAATATTTTTTTAGAGATATTTAGTCCTTGGCATAAAAAAGAAGGTAAACAGTTAATTGAAGGTTTTGTAAATAATGTCAAAGATGATAATTCTACTAATGATTTTTCTTGGTTAGATATTTTAAATGCTGATGAGAGATGGAAAAAATCTGGAAATGATAAAGAAATAAAAGAAAATAAAAAGAAATATACGAATATGCGTTATCAAATTCCAACCCATTTTCATGGAGATATTGATAATGCAGTGCTCTTCTACTGTATGGAAAATCCTAGGGGTTATTTAGGTGACTATAAAGATAGTGAAATTGATGAAGAATTTCAAGGCGAAACTCTAAATGAATTTTATATCTATTCAGCTAATAAACGTCTAGAAGAAAGCAAAACATTAAAAGAAATTGTTAAAGAACGATATCAATTAAATGATGTTACTATCGATTTAATTAATAAAATTATTTATAGTGGAGCTAAAAATGGAAGTCCGCTAGCACGTGATTGGATGCTGTGATTACTGAAATTTTTGATGAAAAAACTTCAACTATAAAACCTTGTAAGGTTGTAGCGAAATGTATTCAAATAGGAAAAGAAATTTTACTTTATGATCAATTAAAATATGGTTATAACTCATTATTTTGTGATAAATTTGATTTAGAAACGTTTGATAATCGTCCGCTTGTAAAATTAGATATTCCAAATTCTAAAATAGAAATCGATTTAGGATATAGTATAGATTATGATGAGGAAAAAGAAGATTTTGAATTTGATGATAATAATTATTTGGAAACAATCAATGGAGAAGAAATTTCTTTTGAGGTTGTTAAAAAAGATGGATTTGACTACATTAAAATATCAGCAATAGATGAAGACGAAATTATTAGAGAAGTTTTAAATCTAGAGTTAGCTTAAAAATTACTTAGAGATTATGCAGAGATAGGAGAAATAAAGATAATACAAAATCTTATATTTTATTCTCTTAAAAAGAGCAATTTAGACTTATAAAGAGGGATTTTAAAAATGAAAAGAATAAAGTTTAGACATAATAAATATTCACCAGGTGTCTTATATATTTTGGTTATATTTGGAGTAGCAGCTGGGCTATTGGCTTTTTTCGGATTTTTAACAATTTCTGGTATGGACAAAGGGCCGGAATACGGACCTATATATTTTAGAGAACATCCAATACATGCTGTTTACTTGATGTTTGCCTTGATTCCTATATTTATGCTATTTCCAACATGGATTGCAAAGAAAATTTGGAGTCATGAGGATCAAGAAGCATATATTGACCTTTACGAAGATTACGCTGAACTAAATTGGAATGATAGAAAGGTACATATTAAAAAAGGAGAGCTGGATATTAAGATTCCTAAACCTCAGCCTTTTTGGTATGGAACCTACATATTAAAAATTCCTCAATACAGAATAGTATTGGTTAGTTCTGTAAAGGAAAATAAAGAAAAGAATAGAGTACGACGTTCTTTGGATATTGCAATAAAGGAATTGTCTATTTACGAAAAATCTAGAAAATAAAATGGATGATATAGTTGAAATAAATTGGAATTTATTGAGGGATAATAAGATATGATTGAATATTTTAGTAATAAAAAAGTAACAGTAGAAGAGTATAAGCAGATTTTAATTAAATCAGGAATAGGAAGACCTACAAGTGATTTGAAAAGATTGGAATTAATGTTAAATAACTCTAATTTTGTATTAACAGCATGGGATAATGATAAATTAGTTGGT
>CABRGI010000239.1 GCA_902470455.1 uncultured Parvimonas sp. | reverse complement strand
CATTCTTGGATAAGCATTCCAAAATTCATCCATAACAGAATTTTGATTGCTCAAGGTTTTTTGTTCCTGATCATAGTATCCAAGTGAAACTCTGGCACCTAAATCACAGATTCCTTTAATTGGCTCTATATTTTTACAAATAATTTTAAATAGAGTTGTCTTTCCAACACCATTTTTACCAACAAGACCAATCTTATCTCCCTTATAAACATTTAGATTTATATCATCAAATAAATTTTTATCAACAAAACCCATTGATAAATTAGAAATTGTCAAAACATCTTTTCCAGACTCAATTTCCGGAACAAGTTTTAATTTCATAGAATTTTTATAAATTTCAGGATTTTCAACCAAATCAATTTTTTCAAGTAATTTACGTCTTGAACTTGCCTGTTTAATAAATCTGTTGTTTCCATAATTTTCAAATCTTTGGATAATTTCTTTCTGTCTTGAAATCTCTTTTTGCTGCTTTTCATAGAGATGTCTATTTATTTCAAACTCTTTTTCACGTCTTGAAACAAATTCATCATAACCACAATTAAAACTTTTCAATTTCTTGTTTTCTATCGAAAAAATCCTATTACAAACAGAATTTAAAAAATATCTATCATGTGAAATTATTAGACAACTTCCCTTGTAATCTCTAAGATAAGATTCTAAAAACTGAATTGACTCTATATCTAAATGGTTAGTAGGCTCATCGAGTAAAATCATATTTGACGGTTTAAGTAAAATTTTAGCTAGGTGCAATCTACTCTTTTGTCCACCACTCAAATTATTTACAGATTTGGAAAAATCCGATTCTAAAAAACCAAGTCCAAACAAAACTCCTCTAATCTTTGAATTATATGAATAACCACTATTTTCTTCAAAATAATGTCGTTTATTCTCATATATATCAAAAATTTTTTGAATTTCATCTTCACTTAAATTTTTATTTCCCATTTCAATTTCTAATTCTCTAATCTCTTTTTCCAGTAAGATTATATCTTCAAAAACTTCCAAGCACTCTTCATAAACTGATTTGTCACTAGTGTAGGAAATATTTTGTCTTAAAATTGATAAATTTACATTATTTGCAAAATTTACTTCTCCACTATCAAAAGATAATTCTCTAGTTAAAATATTAAATAAAGTAGTTTTCCCACTCCCATTATCTCCAACAATTCCAACCTTATCTCTATCGGAAATTGAAAAAGTCAAATCTTCTAATATATTCTCATTCAAAAATGACTTATATAAGCCATTTACACTTAAAATAATCATAAAGCACCCTTTTGGAAAATAAACTTAGACTCAAATGTACTAACCTTTCCTACTGCAAGTAAAACACTAAAATAAATATATGCAGTTTGATGCCAAAGTATTGTAACATCTAACATACCATGTAGAATTACTACAACAGTTAAAGCAAGAACAAGTCTAAATAAATTCCTTTTTCTTATATCATAAACCTGCTTACATATTCCAATAAAAAGCGGAGCAATTACTAAAATACCGACAATTCCGAAATTTATAAGTATATCTAATACAATATTATGGGCATGATTAGCAGGATGAGTTACCCAACTTGTATTTTGATATGCCATAGGACCACTTCCAAACAAATATGTTTGTTTAAATAATTTTATTGCATTTTCCCAAATCTCTTTTCTTGTTCCTAAAGAATTTCCAATAAATTCATATCTAGGAAAAATTCTATTAGAGAAAATCATCAAGATGACAATAACTATTGTAAACACACCAAGGAAAGCAAATACTTTTTTATTATTTTTTGTTAAAGATAGTACCAATGTTGCAATCAAAATTGTCGGTAAAGCAGTTCTATTCTCAGTTAAAAAGAGAACAATGAATGCAAGTGTACTTACACAC
>CABRGI010000238.1 GCA_902470455.1 uncultured Parvimonas sp. | reverse complement strand
AGGAATCGATATTTTCCAAGGAGCTTGGGGATTAGGAACAGATCCAAATGCTTCTTCATTAGTAGGTAAATCTACACCACTTAACTACCAACGTTACACAACAGAAGAAATCCAAAAATCATTGGATGCAATGGGAAGTAGTGATATGTTTGATGACAAGAAACTTGTAGAAGCATATCAAAAATTTGATAAACAATTCAGAGAAGAAGCAGCGTGGTTACCATTCAGCTGGAAGAGCGATTTAACATGGGTTAACAAACGTATTAAAAATCTGGATGTAGAAAAAATAAATCTAGGTACGCAAAAACTTTACGAATTAGAGTTAACTGCAGATGCACCAGCAAAATAAATAATAGTTTAGTTTAGGTGATAGGAGCGTGCTAAGGAATCTTAGTAGACTCCTCCTAAGAAAATTTATATTTCATTTTATTTTCAATTTTATAGAAAGATAATCCTCGTTCTTTTTTATATGATAAATTGTAAAATAAAGTATAACAGTTAAATAGAGATAGATACAATTAATGGTGAGCAGAGATTAAAGTCTAAAAATAAGTATTTGCGTTAGTCGTAGGCATCGCAATACTATAAAAATATTCTTGTTAAAGGTGTGAAACTATTGTTGATTTTTGGTAGTAAATAATAAAAAAGCAAAGGAAGTAGATAAAATTCATTTTATTAAAATTAAAATACTGACTAGTAAATATTGAATTTCGTTTTTTAGAAAAAATTTTCTGAAAATTATATTGACTTAAAAAGAAAATAGTGATAGAATACAGCTATGATTAATTGAAAATCAAGTTTTCATATATGGAGGAAATAAAATGAAAAAAAATAAATTTCTAAAAGTGTTTAGTTCAGCAGTAGCACTATCGGTTGTTTTAGCTGGATGTTCTTCAAGCTCAAACAATAGCTCAAGTACAAAAGGTGCTAAGCCAAAAGTTGAATTTAAAACATCAGTAGATAATGGTGGAAACTTAAAGGAAGGTCAAACATTAAAATATGGTATCCTTAGTTCAACACCATTAACAGGTTTATGGAACGTTGTTTTTTCTGATCAAGCAACAGACCAGTTTGTTAACCAAAATGTAATGGGTGGCACATTCCCAACTGATGCAGAGGGGCGAGCAAAACTTGATAAAGAAGACGCGCCTGTTAAAATGCATCTTGATCGTGAAAAAAATGAAGTAACATTAACTATTCACAAAGATTTAAAATGGAATAACGGAGAAAACGTTACATCAAAAGATATCGTTGCTACATATGAACTTATGGGTAACCCTAAATTTACAACAAACGTTCGTTACAATGATTCATTTGAATTTATTGAAGGTATGAAAGAGTACCACGAAGGGAAAGCAAATACTATCTCTGGTATTAAAGTAAAAGATGACAATGCAGTAGTAATTAAATATAGTCAACTTCGTCCATCAATTCAATGGGGTGAAGGAATGGTTACTGACTTCTTAAATGCAAAACAAGTAGAAGCAGCATCAAAAGATTTTACTAAATTTGCGGAAGCAGAATTAAATAAAAAACCATTATCTTATGGACCATACTATATTTCTAAAGAAGTAAATGGAGAAAGTGTTTTAGCAGAAGCAAACCCTCATTACTACCAAAAAGATAAAGTAAAAACTAAAAAAGTAGAATTTAAAGTAATTGCACCTGCACAAGCAAGCTCAGTAATTAAATCTGGTGAAGTTGATGTTATTGAATCGGTAACATCAGGAGTTTATGATAGTTCAAAAGATGTTAAAAACGGAACGTTTTTAGGAGAAAGCTCTCGTTATATGTCTTATGTAGGATTCAAATTAGGTAAATTTGACAAAGAAAAAGGAGAAAACGTAGTTGATCCTAACTCTAAATTCGCTGATAA
>CABRGI010000237.1 GCA_902470455.1 uncultured Parvimonas sp. | reverse complement strand
TATGAAAAAGAAATCTTATGCAAAAATAAATTTAACTTTGGATGTAATTGAAAAAAGACAAGACGGATATCATAATATAGATGGAATTATGCAAATGATTGATTTATATGACGAAGTTGAAGTTAAAATTTCTGATGAATTTAAAATAACTTCTAATTCAAAAGATATTCCTTTAGATGAAAATAATTTAGTTTATAAAGCCTATCTTGCCATGAAAGAAAAATATAAATTCAAAGAAAAATTCTCAATACATATAGAAAAGAACATACCTGTTTCTGCAGGAATAGCAGGAGGAAGTACAAATTCCGCTGTTGTTATAGAAATGATTGATGAAATATTAAATCTTAATATGAGTTTGGAAGATAGAAAACAAATAGGTAGAAGTATAGGGGCGGATATTCCATATTTACTTGTTGGGAAAACTGCAAGAACTAGAGGAATAGGTGACCATCTTGAAATTTTAGATAGATTGCCTGAAACAAATATTTTAATTGTAAATAATGGAGTTGAAATTTCTACGCCTTATATATATTCTAATATTATTCCAACAGGAAATAGTGATAGAGTTGAAAAAATTGTAAGTACATATAAAAATAAAAACTATGATGTTTTTTTTAATAATTTATATAATGTAATGGAAGAAATTTCGATTTCTTATTGTCCTGAAATCCAAGAAATAAAAGAGAAAATGTATGAGTTTAATTGTATAAAAGCCTTAATGAGTGGTTCAGGACCAACTGTATTTGGAATTTATAATAATGATAAAGATATTGAAGATGCATATAATTATTTTAAAAAATTATACAAAAAAACTTTTAAAGTAAAAACAATGGAGAGATAATATGGATAATAGATCAATAGGAGTTTTTGACTCCGGAATAGGAGGACTTACTGTTGTTAAAGAATTAATGGAAATTCTCCCAAATGAAAACATGGTATATTTTGGAGATACTGCCAGAGTTCCCTATGGGAATCGAAGTGAAGAAACTATTAAAAGATTTTCAAAAGAATGTATAGAATTTTTGGACAAAAAAGACATAAAGGCGTTAATTATAGCCTGTAATACCGTTTCTGCAGTTGCTATTGATATGCTTAAAGAAATATTTGATATGTATATACTTGGGGTAATTGTTCCTGGTAGCAAGATGGCAAGCGAAATTACAATAAATAAAAAAATTGGAGTAATAGGAACCAATGCCACTATTTTAAGTGGAGCTTATGAAAAAAATATAAAGAATGAAAATAATGAAAATACAGTATATTCAAAAGCATGTCCTCTTTTTGTTCCAATAGTAGAAGATGGTCTGTCCAACACAAATATAGCGATGGAAACAACAAAATTCTATTTAGAAGAATTAATAACAAAAGATGTAGATACTATCGTAATGGGATGCACACATTATCCAATATTGGAAAATACAATAAAAAATGTAGTTGGGAAGAATATAAATTTGGTAAATCCTGCTAAAGAAACTGCGATTGAGATGAAAAAATATTTAGAAAAAAATGATTTATTAAATGAAGAAGTTGATAATAGCAGAAAGAATATTTTCTATATAACAGATGATGAAAATAAATTTAGAAGAAATTTGCTTGATTTTATAAATGTTGATAATCCAAATATCAAGAAAATAAATTTAAAAGAAAAGTGTATTGATGATAAATAAATTGCCCATTATTATAGTAATGACATTTTTTAGAAAAACTATTATAAAGCTAAAAAAAGTATTGACAACAAATAAAAAAATTGATATAATAAAGACCCAGTGAGAACTGGGTCACTTTTTTGTGAAAAATTTTTTATAAAAATTTTTAAAAAAAGTGTTGGGATGAAGTGCGGGAAGCGTTGGCCGATATCGGGGTGAACGGTCTTACCGTCT
>CABRGI010000236.1 GCA_902470455.1 uncultured Parvimonas sp. | reverse complement strand
ACGCCTTATGGTAAATATATTTTAGTTTCATCATAACTACCTTAAAGAATAATCAAAAAGGAGTTATGATATAATTATAATATATTTACGCTTTTGGTGAACGTATTATTATTTCAAATATTTTTTATTTTATTTTTTATAAAAACAAAATTTTATTCATGAAGGAGAGTTAATATGATTTATTTTGATAATGCAGCGACAACAAAGAATAAGCCAGCAGAAGTTATAGATGCAGTTATAAATGCTATGAAAAATTTTGGGAACTCTTCTCGTGGAGTTTATGAAGAGAGTTTAAGTGCTGATAGAATAGTTTTTGAAACTAGAAAGAAAATAGCTAAGATGTTTAATGTTGGAAATTCTCGTCAGGTAGTTTTTACAAAAAATGCGACAGAAAGTTTAAATATTGCAATAAATGGATTATTTTCTGAAAATGACCATATCATCACTTCTGTTGCAGAACACAATTCGGTTTTAAGGCCAATACATTATTTGAAAGAAAAGGGTGTTGAAGTCAGTTACATAGGAGTTTCTGAAAATGGAGTTTTAAATTTTGATGAACTTCCATCTTTAGTAAAAGCAAATACTAAAGCTATCGTTATAACTCATGCCTCAAATGTTACGGGAAATATTACAGATTTGAAAAAGTATGGAGATTTTTGTAGAAATAATAATCTTCTTTTTGTTGTGGATGCGTCCCAAACTGCTGGAGCTTTTAGTATCGATATGAAAGAGATGAATATTGATGTACTTTGTTTTACAGGTCATAAGTCTATGCTTGGACCTCAAGGAACAGGAGCTTTATGTGTTAGAGAAGAAATCTATATAAGACCTTTTATGGTTGGAGGAAGTGGAACTCATAGCTATGATGAGTTTCAACCGGATAAGATGCCAACGAGACTTGAAGCCGGTACATTAAATTCACATGGGATTGCAGGGCTTCACGCATCTATTGATTATCTAATAAGAAATAATATTGAAAATTTAACTAAAAGAGCTTTGGAGATTTCGAGGAGATTTTATGATGGTGTTACTAAATTTCCTGAAGTTAAGGTTTATGGAGATTTTGAAACAGAACTCAGAGCACCGATAGTTTCTTTAAATATTTTAGATATGGACTCTTCTGAAGTTAGCAGTATTTTATATGAAGATTATAAGATTTCAACAAGACCGGGAGCTCATTGTGCACCTCTAATACACAAGGCACTTGGAACTGTAGATCAAGGAATGGTTAGATTTAGCTTTTCTCATTCAAATACATTCGATGAGGTAGAGCTTGCTATAAACGCAATTAAAAAAATTATAGATGATAGGAGGTAATCATATGCGTTTTTTTAACACAAAAAAAGGATTGTTGACTTTAGGCATTATCGCAGGACTTGGCGCTGCTTTGCTTGCATATTTAGGCAATCCTAAAAACATGGCTTTCTGTATAGCTTGTTTTATTAGAGATACTGCAGGAGCTATGAAGTTCCACAATGCAGAAGTGGTTCAATATTTTAGACCGGAAATTGTAGGTATTATTTTAGGTTCGTTTTTAATTTCATTATTTACTAAAGAATACAGATCAACAGCTGGTTCATCACCGGTTATCAGATTTTTCTTGGGTGTAATAATGATGGTTTGTGCTCTTGTATTCTTAGGATGTCCTTTAAGAATGATTTTAAGAATGGCAGCTGGAGATATTAGTTCTTATGTTGGATTTGTAGGTTTTGCAGCGGGTGTTGCAACAGGTGCATTTTTCTTAAGAAAAGGCTTCAGTTTAGGAAGAGCTTACCCTATTAAAAAAGAAAATGGATATGCTTTCCCGGTAGTTGTAGCTGGATTATTTGCTTTAGTTATTGCAGTTCCATCTCTTTATGCTTTTAGTCAAAAAGGACCTGGAAGCATGCATG
>CABRGI010000235.1 GCA_902470455.1 uncultured Parvimonas sp. | reverse complement strand
GATGTACTTTTAATTCCGGCAAAGAGTGAAGTTTTACCAAAGGATGTAAATTTATCATCACAACTTACAAAGAAAATCAAACTAAATATCCCTATTATTTCTGCTGCGATGGATACTGTAACAGAACATAAGATGGCTATTGCAATGGCAAGAGAAGGCGGACTTGGCGTAATACATAAAAATATGCCCATAGAACTTCAAGCTGAAGAAGTTAGAAAAGTTAAACGTTCAGAAAGTGGCGTTATTAATGACCCATTTTTCTTAACTCCGGAACATAAAGTTCAAGAAGCTGAAGATTTGATGAGAAAATATAGAATTTCCGGCGTTCCTATTGTAAATTCAATGGAAGAAAAAAAATTAGTTGGAATTTTGACTAATAGAGATTTAAGATTTTTAGAAGATTATTCAGTTAAAATTGATTCTGTAATGACAAAAGAAAATTTAGTAACAGCTCCTTCTAATACTACTTTAGATGATGCTACAAAAATTTTAAGAAATCATAAAATAGAAAAATTACCTCTTGTAAATGAAAAAGGAATTTTAACAGGTTTAATAACTATTAAAGATATAGAAAAAGTTGTTAAATATCCAAATTCTGCAAAAGATGCACAAGGAAGACTTCTTGTAGCAGCTTCAGTTGGAACTGGTGCTGATACTTTTGAAAGAGTAGAAGCTCTTGTAAATGCTGGTGTTGATGCTTTAGTTATAGATACTGCTCATGGCCATTCTATGGGAGTTGTAAGAAAAGTTAAAGAAATTAGAGAAAAATATCCAGATCTTGATATTATTGCAGGAAATGTTGTAACAGCAGAAGCAACAAGAACACTTTTTGAAGCAGGTGCTGATGTTGTTAAAGTTGGTGTTGGTCCTGGCTCAATCTGTACAACAAGAGTTGTTGCAGGTGTAGGAGTTCCACAAATTACTGCAGTTTATGATTGTGCTACTGTTGCAAGAGAAATAGGAAAAACAATTATTGCAGACGGTGGATTAAAATATTCAGGAGATGTTGTTAAAGCTCTTGCTGCAGGTGGAAATGTTGTAATGTTAGGTTCAATGCTTGCAGGAACTGATGAATCTCCGGGAGAATTTGAAATTTACCAAGGAAGAAGATTTAAAACTTATAGAGGTATGGGTTCTCTTGCCGCAATGGAAAAAGGATCAAAAGATAGATACTTCCAAGAAGAAGGTAAAAAACTTGTTCCGGAAGGTATTGAAGGAAGAATTCCTTATAAAGGAACTTTAGCAGATGCAATCTATCAAATCGTAGGTGGAATTAGAGCAGGTATGGGATATACAGGCGCTAAAGACTTACAAACTTTAAGAGATACTGCACAATTTGTTAAAATGACAGGTGCTGGACTTATTGAATCTCACCCACATGATGTTCAAATAATTAAAGAAGCTCCAAACTATTCTAAATAGAGAAAAAGGCTATTCGCTTTAAAACGAATAGCCTTTATTATTTTTATAATCAGAATACCATTTAGGTATAATTGTTTTAAAATTTTCATAATTTTCAAAAGTCTTATAAAATCTTCTTTTCATTCCAAGAATTTCTTTTTCTCCAAATTTTTCAGCCCATTTAATTGAATACAAGGTATAACAAGCAACATAAATTGCTTGAATTTCCCAAAATTCATTCGGAACATCATCTTCAAAATATGAGTCAATCTGTCCGACACAGTATGGAATACTAAATTCTATACCAAAACTTTCCAGTTTATAAAATTCTTCATAAGAGTCAAATATGCACCAACGATTAAAATCTATAACTCCTATCTCATTATTTTCCATTAAAATTAAATTTGAAGGATGAAAATCTCCATGTAAATAAGAATAATTTCCACAAACTTTATCTACATTTCTTTTAACATATTCAATAAAATTATTGTCAT
>CABRGI010000234.1 GCA_902470455.1 uncultured Parvimonas sp. | reverse complement strand
TTTACAAAATGAAAATCACTAATTAGCTTTTCAACCAATAGTTCATCTGTAAATAAAAGAAGCCTCTCTCTTAGTTCAGGTAGAATTGAAGAATTAATTCCATATAACCTAAAATAGATCCAATCACTCGAAAATGTTTTAACATAGTTCTTGTAAAAGTTATTTGTCAATCTTCTAACAGATTTTTCCTGCATAGAATAATGATTTATACTACTTTGATAATTTTCAAATCCAAAGATAAACTCACAATTTTTACCATCATATTTTTCAAAACGTGTAAAATACAGTTTATCCACATTTTGTTTTAAAAGCCACTGTGTATCTAAATCATTCTCTAAATCGACCAATAGACGCTCATCAGCTTTATGAAAATACAGTAGTCTAGGTACATCAAAATCTTTTTTCCATTGATTAATAGAGGATAAATCACTTTTATCTATATCTGATAAAACCCACTTCTCTTCACTTAAAATTATATCTCCATATTTAATTTTAGGAATATAGGGAAGAAAATCAAAATTTTCAATTATCCTAAACACTGAAAACGGATTATCTTGCCATTCTAAAGAAACCGTTAGTAAAAATCTCGCTAAATCGCTAAATACTCCATTTGATTTATGATTTAGCATTGATGTTGTTACAAAATTAACAATTGAGCCTGTTCGTAAATCTCTAAAATATAGTTTATATCGCTGGTCTATTTTTATAACACCCACCACCAGAGAATCTAATTCAATCGATGTGTTATCATTGTCATCATAAGATAATAATAACTTTTTAGAATGAGCATTCTGTGCCGACATAACATTTAAATTCTTACTATCTCTTGGAAATTCTATTAATTCTACATTATCCAACTGTGAATCTAACGAGATATAAGAATTAGGAAAATAGGAGGCAAACCTTCCAATAGACTTCCCTATCATGTCACTCCCTGTATTTGGGACAACTGATATAACAGGTTGAGATTCAAAATTCTTAATTTCACAATATAACTCTAACTGATTTGCAACAAATCTATCCGAATTTGGGTATAACAATCCTAAAGGTATATTTGATATATCTATCTCTTTTTTACAATTTTTAACAGCTTTGAAGACTTCTTTACTCAGATAAGACAAAAAATTTTGCTCTTCTACACTACTTGATGACTTTACATGAGTTCCCAAAGTTTGTTTTGGTAAACCCAGTCCTAAATTACCATCTAATAATTCTTTAATTGGAACTTCGACGTATTCTCCATATTTTTCAACAAATTTTTCTGTAAATGATTCTAATTCTCTGTTTCGATAACCTTTAGCCAGATTAATTTTTGAAATAAAATTAACAAAATCCTCCATTTTCTTTTTTAAATTTTTGGGCAGCACCGAATCACAACAATTTACTAAATCCACCTTCAGGTAATGCTGTTTTTTATCATTAAAAATATACGACATTTTTTTACAAATTTCAGTATATTGAGAAATGCCTTCTCCCAACTCTAATTTTGCATACTGCTCAATACTATTTTTTATTTGTAATAAATCCTCGGTTAATTTTCTTTGGTTATCAATATCCTTTAAAATGTTGGTTTAATCATCTAAATCTTTATGGCTTATTGCAACTTTTCGCAAGTTTGTAAACAAAAATTCATTAGTAATCAAATTACGTATATAATCTAAAATTTTCTGCTTCTCTAAATCAGGAGATTTACTTTGAAGTACCAGTTCTAACACACTGACTTCCGATTTATACGTTAATTTTTGTATGAATTCTAAAAGTCCAGTTTTCTTGATAAATAAATCCTTACTTATCTCAGAGATTCCCCAGTAATTGACATTACTTAATTGATACTTATCTGATAATTCAAGTACTTTTTGGTTCCACTATATATGTAGTTGTAATAAGACAGAATCTTTATTTTC
>CABRGI010000233.1 GCA_902470455.1 uncultured Parvimonas sp. | reverse complement strand
GGGTGCCCGGGAACCTTGTTGTTTCACAATATAAAGTGCTGTAAAAACAGCACTTATATTAATAACTATAATTTTCAGCTAAATTAGAATTTTTTACCATAGTATTGTAAACCTTAGATTTTTCTAATAGTTCATTGTGATTTCCTTGTGATTCTATTTTTCCATTTTCCATTACTATTATTTTATTTGCATTTTCTATAGATTTCATTCTATGAGATATTATTAGTACAGTTTTATTTTTAATAAGTTTATTTAAACTTTCTTGAATTTTCATTTCATTTTCTACATCAAGACTTGCACTAATTTCATCAAGCAAAATTATCGGAGCATTCTTTAAAAATGCACGAGCAATAGAGATTCTTTGTCTTTCTCCACCTGATAGTTTACTTCCATTTTCTCCAATTAAAGTATCGTATTTTTCAGGTAATTTTTCAATAAATTCTTCACAATTAGCAAGTTTTGCTGCCTCTTTTACTTGTTCATCACTTGCATTTTTATTTCCGAATCTTATATTTTCCAGAATTGAAGTATTAAATAGTGTAACCTCTTGAAAAACTATTGAAATATTCTCAAAAAGACTTTCTGTTTCTATATCTTTTATATCATTACCGTCTATAATTATTTTTCCTTTATCATAATCATACAATCTTGACATCAATCTTAAAACTGTTGTTTTACCACAACCTGAAGGTCCAACCAATGCAGTAACTTCACCTTGTTTTGCTATAAATGAAATATTATTTATTACTTTATTTTCTCCATAACCAAATTCAACATTTTTAAATTCTATATCAAAATTATTAAGTTTTTTCGGTTCTCCTGCTTGAGTTTCCGTACTTCTCAGTTCTCTAATTCTCTGTAAATTACCATCTAAATACATTAGTTCTGCAAAATTTGCAAGCATTCCATTTACAGCATCAATTATCTTTGAAGCACATAAAATATAACCTATTAGATAAAGAAGAGATGCCTCCCCTTTTAAATATAAAGCCGTACCAAATAGAATAGTTGCACCTAGTGTTAAATTTTGTATATTTGTAGAAATACTCAATGGTAAAACCATTCCAAATTCACTTTTTATATGAATTTTTTCTGAAAATTCAATATCATCAAATATTTTCTTTGTAATCTTGTCAATTTGTCCATAACTTTTTATTTCTTGTTGTAATTCTATGGATTCTTGAAAATCTTCTGAAATTCCTCTCATTACATTATAATATTTTTTATTTCCACTAACTTGTATTTTTTTTGATATAAAAATACAACCTGTTGATAAAATAATTGGAATTAAAATGCAAAGTCCTAGTTTAAAATTAGAAAATAACAACATTGCTACTATTAAAATTAAATACATAATAAGACCTATAGCCTTTGGTATAGCATGACTAATTGCATGTTCAATAGTTGAAACATCCTTCATAATTGTTTGAGATAAGTCTGAAACATCATGCTTTGAAAAAAATGATAAAGGTAAAGTTTTTAAAATTTCAGCAATTTCAATTCTAATATTTGCACTTTCTTTATATGTTTCATTATATAAACAATCATATTCAATTGACATAAGGATATACATAATAATTACCATTACAAAAATCCCAATCACGAAAAATTTAATACTATTAACTTTTCCATTTATAGTATTTTGAATAAAAAACATGAGTAAAATCATAGGAATCATTAAACTACAATATGAAAAGAATGATGCTATTGACGCTTTTACAATTCCGGCAGTTCCCTTATCAGTTAATTGAAACATTCTTTTAAGCATTTTCATAATTATATCCTCCATTCATTAGCTTGTGAGAATAAATCTTGTAAAAATTTATATCTTCCACCAATTTCCATAAGTTCTTTATCCGTACCTCTTTCAACAATTTTTCCATTATCAACAACCAATATTTCATCAACATTTCTAATTGAACTCAAT
>CABRGI010000232.1 GCA_902470455.1 uncultured Parvimonas sp. | reverse complement strand
AGAAGAGTTAGATATTGTAGGAAAGCTTGAGCAAACTGGAATGGGATTTGATGCTACAGTTTTTGTTAATATGAAAACAGCTAGAAAGCTTGCTAAGGCAAGTGAGAGAATACAAAAAAATCCTGCTTCAGAGGGTGAAAAGATTTCTACTATATTATTAAAATTAAAACCAAATTATAGTGCTTCAGATGTATCAAATAAAATAATGAAAGAATACGCTAAAGATGGAATATTTGCAATGTTTAGTAAAAAATTTGTAAATGAAGTTTCTTCAAATTTAAAAGTTATTTCAAGTTATATTTACATTTCAATAGCTGTTATTTGGGGAATGTCAATGGTTCTCTTAGCAGTTGTATTTTCAATTATACTTAATGAAAGAAAGAAAGAACTTAGTATTTTAAGAGTTTTAGGCGCTTCTAAAAAAAATCTATCTAAAATAATTATGTATGAATCACTGTATATTGGTTTTTATGGATCTATTCTTGGAATAATTGTTGGTGTAATTTCTGTGTTCTCAATCATACCAATTATTCAAAAAAATTTAAATTTACCATTTTTAACTCCTTCAATTTTAAATTTAGTTTTAGTTTCAATATTTAGTTTATGTGTTGGAACTTTGGTAGGATGTGTATCATCACTAAATGCTACTAGAAAGATAAGTAAAACTGATGCTTATTTAACAATGAGGGAGAATGATTAGGATGATAAAAATAGAACAATTATGCAAAACGTATTTTAGAGCAAGAGAATTTAATGCAGTTGATGGAATAAATTTAGAAATAAATGATGGCGATTTTATTGCTATTATAGGGAAATCAGGAAGCGGAAAATCAACTCTTTTAAATATTATTTCAGGAATATTAAGTCCAACAAGTGGAAAAATATTTTTTGATAACAAAGAAATAAGTTCTCTATCTGATGATGAAAAATCTTTTATTAGAAATGATTCGATTGGATTTGTTCCACAATCAACAGTAGTATTATCTACTTTGAATGTACTTGATAATATTTGTTTACCATTTTTTCTAAGTAAAAGAGAAGGGGATCCTTTTGGCCGTGGGAAATATCTTTTAAAGGAATTATTTAGAAAATTCTTATCCAAGAGAATTATCCGGTGGAGAATTAAGGAGACTTACAATTGCAAGAGCTTTAATGAATTATCCAAAAGTAATTCTTGCTGATGAGCCTACTTCTGACTTAGACGTAGAAAATACAAAGGAAGTTTTAGAAACACTAAAAGAGATAAATAAAAAAAATAATACAACTATTATATTAGTTACTCATGATTTAGCTTGCCTTGATTATGCAGATAAAGTATATACAATGTCTTCAGGTAAAATTTATGAGGGAAAAAATATTTAATATAAAAGAATAAGCTGATTAATGTTTAATTTAATCAGCTTTTTTGTAAAAATATAACGATTTTAAGTTAGAAAACTAATAAGTATATTTTTAATATAAGGAAGAATTACTATTAGATAAGTGTAAAGTATATTATAATATTAGATGAAAACATTATTTGATACTATGTTTTTAAAAATTTAATAAAAAAATTGAATTACTTAATTTTAATGTGGACTTTTCTATATTTTTCTGATATAATTTATAAAAGAAATAAAAAATAAAGGAGGCAATCATGTTAAAGGAAAAGGTTATAGTCAATTCGGAAATTGGGCTTAATGCAAGAGTAGCTTCTATGTTTTTAAGAAATTCAGTAAAATTTAATTCTGAAATTATACTAATAAAGGATAATAACAGATATAATGGAAAAAGTATTTTAAGTATTTTATCAATGCAAGCAGGAAATAAAGAAGAAATTGAAATAGAAATAACGGGCGATGATGAAATTGAAGCTATGGATTGTTTAAAATCTTTCTTTCATCAAAATCTAAAAGAATTTTATACAATTTAATACAAATTATGAAAAAATCTCTAAAAGGAGA
>CABRGI010000231.1 GCA_902470455.1 uncultured Parvimonas sp. | reverse complement strand
TATATATTTAAATAAAACATTAGCCACTAAAAGATAATCCTATTATTGATATAGTTACTATTATAACCCCTACTATTAAGAAGATAGTAAGAGGCGTTGATAAAAACATAACTGATAATACAACACTCCATAAGCTAAAAGTACTATTTAATGCCATTCCTTTTGATACACCATTTAAGTTCATTCCTTTATAATAAAGTAAGTAGCTTAAACCAGCAAAAAATCCTGCAAAAAGCAGATATTTTATTACATTCAAACTTTGTATTGTTGTAATAAAACCACCAAATAAACCTGATACAGGTAAAACTATAAATAATATACTTAATCCAGAAATTAATTCCCTAATATTTAAAATAATTTCTTCCTCAAGTTCCTCTTTAGTTGCAAAACTTACAATAGTGGCTTCAATTCCCCAACTAAAACTTGCAAGTAAAGAAAATAAAACTCCAAGATAAAAATATGGATAATTTCCTGTAGGTTTTGTATATGAAAGAATAAATGTTCCTACAATACAACATACAATACATATAAATGTTTTTAAATTTATTTTTTCTTTCAAAAATATGAAAGATAAAATTGTTCCAAACATTGGACATAATGCGGAAATTGGAATCGCATAAGCAGGACCTGCTAGAGAAATGCCCATAATATATGAGCATTGTCCAACAGGCCCTCCAATTAATCCCGCAAAGCAAACCCATTTTCCGGTCTTTGTTTTTAAAGCAGGAAGTAACATCTTCAATTTCCTTAAAATTCCATTGTATCCAAGAACAAATAATCCAGCAAATAAGTCGTTGAATCCTGCAAAAACTAAAGGAAGGAAAAATATAATTCCTTCACTATAGTTTTTCATTAACTCACTTCCCATTAGCAAAGATAATACCAAACCATTAACCGCCCACAAAAATCCTGAAGATATACCAATAAATTCGTTCTTAAATCTTTTCATCTAAGGTTTTACTCCATTCGGATAAATTTTTTTATCTAAAGATCTTAATCCATGTTTTTCAATTATATCTAGAAGCTTTTGTCCATAGTTTGGATCAGTAGCATAAGTTCCAGTTAAAGCTCTAGCAGCTTCATCTGGAGTTTTTGCAGCTAAAACACCTGAATAATATTCAGTAAGCCATTTGTTTTTTGTAAATAACTTTGCATAATATTCAAATGCTTCATCATATCCAGTAAATTTCATAAATTTAGCTATTATATAATATTTTTTACCATTTTTATACTCCGCAGTTCTTATTTCATAATATCTTGAAGGAGGAGTATCATTAGCAGCTTTTATTCCAAAAAGATTATAAATAGGTGGAGGTGATAAACTGTCAGTTCCATAACCTGTTTCCAAACAAGCTTGAGCAACGGCTATTGAAGGGAATAGTCCTTTACCCTCAATAGCTTTTAAAACTCCAGGAGAAATCTTATCTATAAACTCGGATTGATATGTTTGTTTCTTATATTTTCCATTTAAAAAATCTCTATATCCTGACTCATCTTTTGCTCGTCCAGTAAATTTTTCTCCATCTTGGAAAAAGTACCAATCATATCCGTCATCATACCATCCATTAGTATATTTACCATTATAAAAGAATTTTCTTCCATTACCATCTATTCCATAGCCAGTAAGCTTTTCTCCATCTTTGAAGAAATACCAATCTTGTCCATCATCATACCATCCATTAGCTAATTCACCATTTTTAGTATAGAATACTCCATCTAAATAGCCATTTTCTGTTTTTACATATTTTCCATTTATAAAATTTTTATAACCTGATGCATCTTTTGCCCGTCCGGTAAATTTTTTCCCATCTTGGAAAAAGTACCAGTCTTCTCCGTCATCACACCACCAATTTCCATATTTTCCTTCATCAAAATATTTTTTGCCTGAAGCATCTTTTCCATAGCCTTTATGTTTCTTTCCTTCTTGAAAAAAATACCAGTCTTTT
>CABRGI010000230.1 GCA_902470455.1 uncultured Parvimonas sp. | reverse complement strand
ATCAACTATTTTAGCGATAGTCTCCAAAGTTGCTTTTAACATAATTACCCCCTATTTGTAGTCAAAGAATCTTTTTCTTTTTTATTTTCAACCGCAAGATCAATCAACTCATCTAAAAAGTCGCTATAAGTCTTTCCGAAAGTTTTCATATACATTGCAGGAGCCATAGAAACCGCAGTCATTCCCGGAATTGTATTAATTTCATTAACAAGCATTTTTCTGTCGCTATCTCTTACAAAAATATCAACTCTTGCAAAACCCTTACAATTTGTAACTGCATAGGCTCTCTTTGCAACAGACTGAATTTCTTTTATTTCTTCATCGGATAAATCCCAAGGAATAATATGATCTGTTGTTTCATCTAAATATTTTGCTTCATAGTCAAAAAATTCTCTGGTAACTTTTACACCTCCCGGCAAACTGGCTTTTAAAATATTATTTCCCATAACTAAAACTTGAAGCTCATCTCCAACAACAGCCTCTTCAACTAAAACTCTATTATCATATTTAAAAGCCTCAACAAGAGCAGATTCAATTTCTTCTTTTTTAGTAACCTTTGTAACTCCTACACTTGAACCGGCATTACAAGGTTTTACAAAAGACACTTCTCCAATTTTTTCAAGAATATTTTTAATTTGTAAATCCTTATTCTTATCAAATTCGTACTTTGTAACTAAATAATATTCAGGTTGTAAAATCCCATTACCTGCAAAGACGTCATTCGCAGTTCCCTTATCCATACAAACCGCTGAAGATAAAACATTATTTCCAACATAAGTAAGATCCATTATATCAAAAAAGCCTTGAATAGTTCCATCTTCAGAGAAAGTTCCATGCATCGCAGGGAAGAAAATAGCATTTTCATTTACAAAGTCATTTGAAAAAAATTTTGAAATAGAATCTGCAACATTTCCATGTCCTTCTACAACTAGTTCATTTTCATTTTCAATATTCTTATTATTTTCTCCCAAGTAATTCCATCTTCCACATTTATCTACATAAATTGGAAATATCTTATATTTCTTTCTATCTAAATTATTTATAACCGACTTTGCAGTTAAAACAGAAATTTCATGTTCTGTACTCTTTCCCCCATATAATAAATATAAATTTTTCATATCTAAAACTCCTTTTTTATAATATAAATATTACATTATAGTATACCATAAATTGAGATTTTTTCATAATTTTAGCAAAAAATTTTTATCATTATTTATATGACTTCAGTTATATTCTCAACATTAGCTATAGTTTCTCTCGCCGGACTATATGTATCAAAAAAGAAAAAATAGTAAGACAAAATCTAATTTAAAATATTAGAATTTCCCAATAAAAAAAGTTGAGAATTTTTTAAACCTCAACCTTAGTTACTAAATCATTTATATATTATTTAAATATATCTCATCCAAAGCTTCTATTTCCAACTTAAATCTCCTTTCTAATAACTTTATATGTTTTATAAAATCTATCTTTATACTCATCAACATTATGTGCTATTATTACTATACTCTTATTTAAATTAAATATAGTTTCCATAAATTTTTCAATTGTAATCTGATTCATCACTGATAAAGCTTCATCTAATATAATAAATTCCTTTTCACTACAAAAAGCTCTGATTATTGCTATAATCTGCTTTTCTCCACTACTCAAATTTTCTAAATTTTCATTTGATTTTATATTTTTAATCACCTGTGGAGGAAAACAAGATTCATATAATTCTAAATTTTTATCACTATAAGTGCCATAAATTGTAATGTTATCCATATATGAACCTTCAAAAATTACAGGAACTTGTGGAACATAATTTATATGCTCTGATATATTTATTGAATTAAAATCATTGTACAATATTTTTCCTTCATTAGCAACTAAGAATCCCATAATTAATTTTGCCAAAACACTTTTTCCAGAGCCATTTTCTCCAGTAATTAAATACTTTTTTGG
>CABRGI010000229.1 GCA_902470455.1 uncultured Parvimonas sp. | reverse complement strand
TTGGTAGCAGGAATTGATAGAATTTTTGATATGATTAGAACAGCAGTAAATATTTTAGGTGATATTACTTGTTCTGTTGTTGTTGCTCATTCTGAAAAAGAATTAGATTATTCAAAGCATAATAAATAATATAAAATTTACTAAATGTTTTATATAACAATATCTAAAACCTCTTTATTACTAAACAAAAAGCCAACTTAATGTTGGCTTTTTGTCTTTATATTTATTTCGTATAGTAATAAATTGCGAGTTGAGTTCTATCTCTTAAATCCAATTTCTCTAAAATTCCTGAAATATAATTTCTAACCGTTCCCTCACTTAAAAATAATTTTTCAGAGATTTCTTTGTTTGAAAGTCCCTTTGCAATTTGTTCTAAAATTTCAATTTCTTTTTGAGTTAAAAGATCAAAATCTTTTTTCGTATTATTAAAAAGATTTTTTAAATTTAATTCATTATCTAAAATTTTATTTCCAAGACTTACACTTTCAATAGCAGGAATTAGTGAAGCCACATTGTCTTTTAATATAACTCCCAAAACGCCCTTATTTAAGGCTCTAATTATATCGTCTCTATCATTAAAAGTTGTTAATAACATTATTTTGGCATCTTTATCAAAATCTAAAATTTCTATTGCAACATCAACACCATTTACTTCTTTCATTCTAATATCTAAAATTACTACATCAATTTCACTTTCTTTATAAGTTTCAATTGCTTTTTTAGAATCTGTTGTTGCAAGCACAATTTCAAATCCACTTTTTCCCAATATGGTGCTTAAAGCATTTAATACTAATAAATCATCATCAACCATTAAAATTTTCATTGTTCTCTCCCCTATCTATTGCAATATTTATTTTAAATCCGTCATCTGTAATAACATTAAAAAGCCCATGATATTTTTTTGCTATTTCTTCCATCGATAAAATACCAAGACCGTCATTTTTTTCTATATTAATATTTTTTCCATTGTCAAAAATCGTAATTATATAAGAATTTTCATTTTCGATTATTCTAACAGTAAAACTATCTCCAGTTGAATGTTTAGTAAAATTGGCAAAAGCCTCCTTTACAATGCTTAAAATATCAAAACTTAAATTTTCATTCATCTTTGTTTTAACTCTATATATTAATTTTGACTTTACATTTGGAACATCTATAATTTTTTCAATAGAGCTTTCTAAGTCAAAAGCAGATTTATACATATTATGAATTATTTTTCTTATATCTGCCATTCCACCGGATAGATTTTCTCTTATCCTAGCAAGTGAAGCTTTTACTTCCTCATCTTCACAAATAAATTCTAATGCCCTTAGCTCTAATACGGAAGCTGAAATTGTATGTCCTATTGAATTATGTAATTCTTTTGAAATTTTTTCTCTTTCTTTTAATATACTTTCATAATTCTTTTTTTCTTCTTCAAGATACATTCTTTTTAAGTTCTTTTGTAATTTATAATTTGTCTTATAAAAATTTAAAAATTCTCTATGGTAAAAAACTTTTCTTTCATATAGCTCCCTATCATATTGAGATAGACAAACAATTAGTATAGACAATGTTAAAAAGTCCACTTCATTAGTCAATAGAAACACAAAAAATATTGGAATATTGTAAATTGACTTACTATAAATTGCATAAATAAAAGAGAACATAAAAAATCTAAATTCCGGAAAAAAATAAATTATAATCAAAAAAATTACCGATAACCCCAGATTATAATATATATTTTCATTAATTTCAACAATAAGTACAAAAATTAACGAAACTAAGCTAAAAATTGCAATATTAGAAAAATTCAATTTTCCTGAAAATAAAAACAAAAAATTTAATAAAAAATATTTTAAAAATACCATAATATCTCCATCTAATTTAAAATAACTAAATTTATAAACTGCTATAACTATTTTACCATATTTTTCAAAAAATTACATTTGTCATATTGATAAAATTACATAATACACTAAT
>CABRGI010000228.1 GCA_902470455.1 uncultured Parvimonas sp. | reverse complement strand
ATTAGAGGACATCAAACGACAACAATAGAAAGTATTAAGGAAAATTCTATTGCTCAAAAGTATGGAATACAAGCAGGAGATAAAATTGTAAATATCGGAGAAAATAAAATAGATTCTTGGAAAGATATTCAAACAAGTTTATCTAAATTGGAAAAACAGGAAACTATTATAAAAGTAATAAGAAATGGACAGGAAAAGGAAATTGAAGTAAAATTTGAAAATTCTAAAGAAAAAGTTTTAGGTATTACTTCAAAGATGGAAAGAAATTTAATAGTTTCAATAAAGGAAAGTCTTAATACATTCTTTTATTTTATCAGTTCAATGTTTGATATATTAAAACAATTATTTACTGGAAAAGTGGGAGTAGGTCAATTATCTGGACCTATAGGAGTTGTTGGAGCAATAAGTAGTGCAGCAAGTAATGGCTTATATTCATTATTATACATTACAGCTTTTTTAAGTGTGAATTTAGGTTTTATAAATTTATTACCTATACCTGCTTTAGATGGAGGAAGATTGGTTTTCTTATTTATAGAATTAATTTTAGGAAGACCTGTATCAAGATCTAAAGAAGGACTTATTCATACTATAGGATTTATATTTTTAATGTGTCTTATTTTATTTGTATCGTTTAAAGATGTAATAAGACTAGGAATTTTTGGAGCAAATTAATGGAAAGAAAAATAACTAAGAAAATTTATGTGGGGAACGTACCTGTTGGAGGGGGTTCTCCTATTTCTATACAATCAATGACTAATACAATTACAAAAGATGTATTTTCAACTGCTAGACAAATTAATGAATTTGCAAAAGAAGGTTGCAATATTAGTCGTTCTGCAGTGAATGATTTGGATGATGCTTTGGCAATTAAGAAAACTATACCTTTTATTGCAGATATACAATATGATTATAAACTTGCAATAATGGCAGCCGAAAACGGAGCGGATTGTTTAAGAATTAATCCCGGAAATATTGGTGGAAAAAAGAAAGTTAAAGAAGTTGTGGAATGTTGTAAGTACCATAATATTCCAATAAGAGTTGGGGTTAATTCCGGATCTGTAAATCAAAAGTTTATAGATAAATTTCATGGAGTTAATAAAGAGTCTATAGTTTATAGTGCCTTAGATCAGGTTGAATTTTTAGAATCTTTAAATTTTGATCAAATTAAAATATCAATAAAATCAAGCAATGTTCCTATTTGTGTTGAGTCTTATGAACTTTTGAGTAATTTATGCGATTATCCATTACATCTAGGGATTACAGAAGCCGGACCAAGCTTTAGAGGAACCATCAAATCCTCTGTAGGACTTGGTATTATTTTAGCAAAAGGAATTGGAGATACGATTAGAGTTTCTTTAACCGGAGATCCGGTAGAAGAAGTTAAAGTTGGAAAAGAAATTTTACGTTCACTAGGACTTTTAAAAGATGGAATAGATTTAATTTCCTGTCCTACTTGTTCAAGAACAAAAATAGATTTAATCAATATTGTTGAACAAGCTGAAAAGGAATTAAAACATGTAAAGAAAAATTTGAAAATTGCGATAATGGGATGCCCCGTAAATGGTCCCGGTGAGGCAAAAGAGGCTGATTTAGGTATAGCCGGAGGAAATGGAAAAGGTCTTATTTTCAAAAAAGGGCAAATTATAAAAAAAGTTGAAGAAAAAGATTTATTAGCAGAACTTATTAATGAAATAAATAAATTGGAGGAATAGTATGTATAGGAGTTTAAAAAGTTTTTATTTTTCACAGCGAAAAAATTACAGCTTATCAGATGATTTTATCATTGATGAGTTTATTTTTGGTGATGAAAAGATAAGTTTTAGATTGCTTACAAACTCCGAAAATGTTGGTATAGAAGAACTTGTAGTTTTAGATAAAGAACTTCACGAGATTTTTAATGGAAGAGAAGTAAAATTTTCAGTTCAAACTTTTTCAAAAAATGATTGTCCATATAAATACTTTT
>CABRGI010000227.1 GCA_902470455.1 uncultured Parvimonas sp. | reverse complement strand
ATCCATTTGCAGATTTGATATTAAGCATAATAAATATAATAATATTAAGAATTTATTGACTAAAGATAAACCAAATGAGGTTTTTGAAAAAATGAATTCGGAAAATAAAGAGAAAAGAGGTGAGAAATAGTGAGTGAAGTAAAGTGGACTAAAGAGCAAAGACAGGTAATAGATAGTAGAAATACAAATTTACTTGTGTCTGCGGCAGCAGGTTCGGGAAAAACAGCTGTACTTATCGAAAGAATTATAGAGCTTGTGTTAGATGAAAAAAATCCAATTGATATCAACAAATTACTTGTTGTAACATTTACAAAATTGGCTGCATCTGAAATGAGAGAAAGAGTAAGTAAGGCCATTGAAAAAAAACTTGAAGAAAATCCGGAAAATGAACATCTTCAAAAACAATTATTGCTCCTTAGCGGTGCTGACATCACAACTATTGACTCTTTTTGTAAGGATGTTTTGATTTCTTATGCTCATTTGGTAAATTTAGATAGCAATATAAAAGTTATAGATCCTAGCGAAAATGAAGTTTTAGCCAAAGAAGTTATGGAAGAATTATTTGAAGAGCTGTATGAAAATAATGATGAGAGCTTTTTGAGACTAGTTAACTGGTATGCCAAGAAAAACACGGATGAAGGACTTTTACAACTTTTACTGAATGTAAATAATTTTGTGAATTCTCATCCTTTTCCAAAAATTTGGCTAAATGAAAAGGCAGAATTTTTTAATACGAGTACAAAGGATGATAATTTTTATTTAGAAAATTACATCTTGGATATTGCAAAAGATGTAGATATTGATTTGGAATTTTTTGAATTGAGTATAAAAAACAATTTGAAAAAAATCGAAGACTATCCTGAACTTGAAAAATATGTAAATATGTATAATGATTTGTTAGATGCTCTATCTGTCGTAAAGGAAAATTTAAAGAAATTTTTAAAAGACAATACGAAGTTTGATGAGCTTAAAATATCAACTAATGAATTTTTAAGATTAAACTTTGGAAGTTTTAGAATTTCAAAATGTGATGAAGAAGTAAAAGAAATATACAATAAAAGAATTGGATAGTATAAAGTCGGAAATTTCAGAGTCTCTTAAAACTTTAAATTTAGATATAGAAAATATAAAAAAAGAAAGTGATTTGATTTATCCTTATGTTCGTTCAATTTCCGATGTTGTAATCAAATTTAAGGAAAAATTTTGGGAGAGAAAACAAAAATTTAACTATGTAGATTTTGCAGATATTGAGCATTTGGCATTAGAGATACTTGTAGATATTGATGAAGACGGAAATATTAGACCGTCTAAGACTGCTTTGGAATATCAAGAAAAATATTCTGAAGTCTTTATTGATGAATATCAAGATAGTAACCTAGTTCAAGAAATTCTTTTATCAGCAGTAGCAAAAGAAAATAATAGATTTATGGTTGGAGATGTTAAACAGAGTATTTATAGATTTAGACAGGCTGATCCAAGTATTTTTATGGAAAAATATGAAAATTATTATAGAGTAGAGGAAGATATTGAAAGTTTTAATCGAAAGATAATGCTCTATGCGAATTTTAGAAGTAGAAAGGAAATTCTTGAGGGAACAAATCTAGTTTTTTCAAAAATAATGAAAAAAGAAACAGGAGAACTTGACTATACTGTTGACGAAAGATTAAATCCTATGGCAAGTTTTAAAGAAAGTGATGAAAATGTCGGTGGTGCAGTTGAAATTCTTTTAGTTGATGAAAATTCTGATGATGAGGACGAAGACGAGATAATTTTAACTGATGAATATTCGGATGATTTTGAGGAGATGAAATCTTTTAAACTTGAATGTATAAAAATTGCAAATACAATTTACAATATGATGAACAATAAAGAAAATCCTTTTAAGGTTTATGATAAAAATTTGGATGATTATAGGAAAGTTGAGTACAAAGATATTGTTATTTTGATGCGTTCTCCAAGCAGTAATAC
>CABRGI010000226.1 GCA_902470455.1 uncultured Parvimonas sp. | reverse complement strand
AGGAATAATTACACTGATCCTAATAAATTTAATGAATATTTATTAGAGTATTTTAAAACTCCCGAAGCAAAGTCAAAAGTTTCAGCTGAAACTAGAAAACTATTAAATTCTTTAGGAGAAAATTTAAAACTCGATAATAAGGATATAGCAGAATTAGCAAAGGCTCTGTCAAATGGTTATTTAAAATATGCAAAAGAAAATAACAAGCCTGATCCGTCTAAATTAAAAGAGTCTTTTAATTCTTATATTGGAACAGCAGATGCAAAAAATATGATTTCTTCGGGAGTAAAAGATTTAATTAATTCCAGTTTATCAGGAAATCAAAATTCTTCACAAAATTTCTTAGATGGTTTAATGAATAATATATCTTCCGGTATAACTAACAGTATTAAAGATGTTTTAACATCATCTATGAAAAATTTGCCACAGGCAATATCAATAGATCCAAGTAAATTCGGTAGTGCCTTTTCTATGAATTTAAAAGAAGAAGAAATAAAATCTCTTATTACTGCTATGACTAATAGTAATGAAAGTTCATATGATAATAATATGAAACTATTTAACTATGTGGAGGATAATAATATTAGTAAAATCAGTATTTATCCTAAAGATTTTGAAACAAAACAATCAATAATAAAACTGCTTGATAATTACAATGAGATGAGAAAAAACAATGGAGAAGATGATAAAATGATAACTTATACAGACTTAGTCGGAGCGATACTTTCATCCGTAACGACAATAATAAATGTAATAAGTTATGTATTGATAGCATTTGTATCCATATCGTTGATAGTTTCTTCTATTATGATTGGAGTTATAACCTATATAAGTGTTCTTGAAAGAAGAAAAGAGATTGGAATTTTAAGATCAATAGGAGCTTCAAAGAAAAATATTTCTCAAGTCTTTAATGCTGAAACCGGAATAATAGGATTGTTTGCAGGACTTCTTGGGATTGGAATAACATATTTATTACTAATGCCTATAAATCTTATAATAAGAGAAGTAACTGAAAAGCAAAATATAACTGCTTATCTATCAATTCCACAGGCTTTAATCTTAATATTAATCAGTATGATTTTAACATTGATAGGAGGATTTATTCCTTCAAAGAGTGCAGCAAAACAAAATCCGGTTGAAGCCTTAAGAACAGAATAATAAATTTAGTAAAAGAGCTAGGGAGTATCACCTTAGCTTTTTTTGTATTGTTTAGAGAAATAATATTAAGATAGTTTATAACAAGAGTATAACTATAAATTTAAGGAAAAAAGGGTATAATAATGTAACTATATAATTAAAATTTTAATTTTGAAAGGAAAACAAAATCATATGAGATATATACTTTTACTACGTGGAATAAATGTAGGGGGAAAGAACAAAGTGTCAATGAGCGATTTAAAAAGTTCATTGCCAAGCGATTGTTTTGAAGATGTTGGTTCTTATATCAACAGCGGAAATTTATTTTTTAGTACTGATGAATCTTATGAGGACTGTATCTTTAAGATAAAATCTTTATTAGAAAGAAATTATGACTTTCACATTCCTTTTACTTTGATTAGTAGAGAAGATTATTTAGAAGAAAAAGCGGGCTTACCTGATTGGTGGAAAGAAGATTTGGCAAGAAAAGATGTCCTTTTTGTAAATAATAATATTGACAAAACAGCTATTATAGATTTTATAAACAACTCCGAATTCTATAATGAAATAGTTTATATTGGGAAAAATGCAATATTTTGGGGAAAGTATGACGAGTCTGAATATTTAAAATCTACCTATCATAAAAAATTAATGAAACAAGATTTTTATAAGGAAATTACTATTAGAAATGGAAAAACATTTGAAAAGATAGCGGAAATTATTGAAAAAGAAAATTAAATCATATTTAGAAAAAAACAGCAAAAAATATCTTTGCTGTTTTTTAATTCTAAATTTTTAAAATAGAAAACGTAAATAAATAGAAATTTAATTGTAAAAATTATTGTTCATTT
>CABRGI010000225.1 GCA_902470455.1 uncultured Parvimonas sp. | reverse complement strand
ATATAAAATCTGGTACTGAAATAGAAAATTTTATATTTGGTGGTAGTCAAGAACGCTCAAGACGTGCTGGAACAGAAAATATTGCAGGAATTGTAGGTTTTTCAAAGGCTATAGATATCTTAAAAGAGTCAAGAGAGAAAAATGTTTCTAAAAGAGTTGAATTAAGAGAATATTTCTTAAAAAAACTTGAAGAAAATTCCATTAGTTTTAATATTAATGGAGCAATTGAAAATAGATATTCTGGAAATATGAATATTTCATTTGATGGAATAGATAAAGAAATGCTTATTATGAGTATGGACTTTAATGGAATTTGTATTTCTGGGGGCTCTGCATGTAGTAGTGGATCCGTTGAAAATTCACATGTTTTAACTGCTATGGGTATTGACGAAAAACTAAAAAATAGTGCTGTTAGAATTAGTTTTGGAGAAAATAATACTTTTGAAGAAATAGATAACTTTATAATAGTTTTAAGAGAAATAATTGATTAGATGGAGGAAATATGCTAAATTTTGATTTAATATTAAATATCAGTATAAAAATTCTAGTATCTATTTTATTGATTGTTGGAATTTATGTTTTTATTTTATTTTCAAATAAAAATTTAGAGGAAAAGGATAAAATAAGATTTAATAAACTAAAGATTTTAAGAATAATAATTTATGTATTGTTAGTATTATTAATAAGCTATTCATTTAAGATTTATCCAATCTTAAGGATAACTTTATTTACATTTATAGCGTCTGTTATTATTGCTTATATTTTAAATCCGTTTATGAAATTTCTTGAAAGAAAGAATATAAAGAGATTGTATGCAATAATTATAATATATATTACAATCGCTTTAGCGATATTTATTTTAGCTATAGGAATATTTCCAAGTACATTTAGACAATTTAAGCATTTATTATTTTCAATGCCGGATTTAGTAAGAAATTTTGTAGATTATAGTGATAGCATCAGAAAAAATTTATTTACTGATGTACCATTTGTAAATCAAATGATAACTAGTATAAATGGTCAACTTGTAAAGATTGCAAACACAATTTTATCTGCTTCAGGAACATGGATAACAGGAATGGTTGCTGGAATTACGAGTTTTATAGGAATAGTTATTCAATTAATATTAATTCCTGTTATAACATTTTATTTATTACTTGAAAAAGATAAAATTTTAGATGCAATTAGTAGAATGGTTCCAGATAGATATGAAACATTCTTAGTTAAAACTTGGAGAGAAATTGACGAATCATTATCTATGTTTGTAAGGGGTAGGATTATAATGGCAATTTTTGTAGGAGTTGCTACTATGATTTATTTAATGGCTTTTGGAATAGAATTCTCCTTTGTAATAGGAGTTATAACATGTGTGGCAGATATCATTCCTTATATAGGTCCGTTTTTGGGATTTATACCTGCTGTGTTACTTGCACTATTTAAAGGACCGTTTACTGCGCTATGGGTTGCAGCTCTATTTTGTTTTGTTCAATGGCTTGAAAATAACATTTTGGGACCAAAAATACTTGGAGATAGTACAGGAATGCATCCACTTATAGTTTTAATACTATTGATTTTAGGTGGAGGAATGTTTGGAGTTTTAGGTATGATTTTCTCTGTACCTGTCGCTGCAGTTGTAAAAATTATTTACAAAAATACAAAACCATATGTAAAAAAATATTTATTTAAAGATAAATTTGAAAATTAAGAGGGATATATGAGAAGATTAGGTTTAAATGAAATTAGAGAAGAATATTTAGAGTTTTTTGAGAGTAAAGGACATTTGCGTCTAAAGAGTTATCCTTTAATTCCAAATAACGATAAAAGTTTATTACTTATTAATGCTGGAATGGCTCCATTAAAAGATTATTTTACCGGAGTAAAAAAAATGAGTAAAAATAGAGCAACTTCCAGCCAAAAATGTATTAGAACAGCTGATATTGACAATGTTGGAAAAACTCAAAGACATGGAACATTTTTTGAAATGTTAGGGAACTTTTC
>CABRGI010000224.1 GCA_902470455.1 uncultured Parvimonas sp. | reverse complement strand
TTTACTTTTGCTAAAGCAAAAGTATGAGATCTCTCCGCTTCGTTTCGCTTTGCTCAACTTCGGTCGAGATGACGTATAAAGAAATATCTTCGATTAGTAGCTAAACGTTAAAGATAAATAAATTTCAAAAAAAACTATATTTGATAAAATTTAAAACAGTTTAATAAAATTGAAGTTACTAAAAGTTGTATAAAATATAATAGTTCACGTCATGGTACTTTGAAGTTAAATGCTCCCAACACGTCATCTCGACTGGAGCGTTAGCGAAACGGAGAGATCTCAACTATTGCTTGTTTACAAGCAATAGTAAGTCCTGTAAATGACTCGTATAAAAAATCACCATTCTTCTGATAAATCTCTTAATTCTGGATTTATAGATTTAATCAAATTAAATTTTTTCTCTCTATTCCACTTCTTTAATTGTTTTTCTCTAGCAATTGCATCTAAAGTATATTCTGTTGTTTCATAAAATAATAATACATTTAAATTGTATTTTTTAGAAAATCCATCAATTAATTTGTTTTTATGTTCATATAATCTGCTTTCAAGATTTCTTGTAACACCAATATACAAAACATTTCTAAAATTATTAGAAATTATGTACACATAAAACATATAATCCTCCTTATGTTTTAATTATAATAAAATATATAACTTACTAAAATATTCTATCAAAAATTATATTTATATTCAATTTTTTATGTATCTACGATACATTTACTTTTGCTAAAGCAAAAGTGTGAGATCTTTCGACTTCGTTAAACTCCGCTCAAGATGACGTATAAAGAAAATATCTTCGTTTGATAGCTTAACGTGAATAGTAAATAAACATCATACTTATTTAAAAATTTCATATATATCAAAAATTCTCAAAAAACTATTGACAATATTATATTATATGATATATAATATAATCAAAATAAAGTATTAAGAGGTAAAAGTCATGGATATTTTGAAAGAATCAAGAAAACAGATGATAAAATTAATTATGACAACTATAACGGGAAACTTCGGTAGCTCCATTTTGTCTTTTATAATTGGACTTTTGATTTTGAAAAAGACCGAATCAGCTTTGAATTTCGGTATTTCTCAAATTATTGGACCTTTGGTTGCCCTTGTTTTACTTCCTTTTGTGGGAGGAGTTGTAGATAAATATAATAAAAAAATTGTAATTGTAATTGCACAAATTTTCAGTATTGTAAGTTTGCTTTTATATGCTTTAAGTTTAAATTCTAATGCTGAAACTAATTTAATTAATACCTATATGTTGTTAATTTGTTTAAAGGTTGCAGATCAATTTTTAAATAATGCTTTTGCATCTTCTGTAAAAAAGGTTGTATGTGAAGAATATATTCAAAAGGTTAAATCTTTTCAACAGATTGCATCTTCAGGAGTTTATATAATTTCTCCGATTTTAGCTGTTTTTCTACTTTCAAAGTTAGAATTAATCCATTTTGTACTTTTAGAAGCAGTTATTGAGTTTATAACTATATTAATTGTACTTTTTATTAATTTCAATCTTATTAAGACTGAAAGAATAGAAAACAATGAAGAAAAGAATGTTTTAAAATTATTTGTTGAAGGCATAAGATATATGAAAGATAAAGAAGTTTTAGTTTTTATTATTTCATTTGCGATGTTTATAAATTTCTTTTTTGCATCGGTATCTGTTGGACTTCCCTATGTTTTGATTAATGAGATTAAGATTTCTGATTATCTCTATGGTTTTATAAATGCTGCTTTTCCAGTAGCAATAATAGTTTCTTCAATCATTTTGTCGATGATGAAAGATATTTTATATCCTTTGGAATTTTCTTTTAAGTGGATTAGAGGAACTGCAGGAATTTTAATTTTTCTAGGAGTTGCTCTTTTATTTAAACATAGCAATATTTCATATTTTATAATATTTATGATATTTGCTTTTGGAGTAAATTTTGTTGGAAATTTTGCAAATGCCCCGATGTTTGTTTGGTTTACAAAGGCAATTCCACATGAATATCAAGGAAGAG
>CABRGI010000223.1 GCA_902470455.1 uncultured Parvimonas sp. | reverse complement strand
GCATTAATTGATGAGTTCCAACATGTTGTATATGAAAATCCTGAACTAACTCCAAAACAAAGACGTGAAAAATATAGAGAATTAGAAAAGAAATATTTGTCACATAGAGATTATGATGGAATAAAGGTTCTTGAAGATGGTGGATTCTGGTTTAGACAAAGACATGTTTATCAAATGCCTTTCTATTATATAGATTATACTTTGGCTCAAGTATGTGCTTTCCAATTCTGGAATAAAGATAGAAAAGATCATAAAACTGCTTTTGCAGATTATTTAAGATTATGTAAAACAGGGGGAACAAAACCTTTCTTACAACTTCTTGAAGTAGCAAAATTAGAAAATCCATTTATAAATGGAACTATTAAAAAAGCTGTTGAACCGATAGAAGAATACTTAAATTCTGTTGACGCAAGTAAATTTTAAGTAAAATGTTAACTAAAAAACGCTCCGTCTGGAGCGTTTTTTAAACTTCTACTTCTTTTATATTTTCAATCATATTTTTATTTTCTTCTAAAATAGGATTAACTTCATTTTCTATAAATTCATCAACTTGAGAAGGACATCTTCCTATATATTTCATTGGATTAAGAACTTCATTAAGTTCATCTTTGCTTATGTCAAAGAAATCATCTTTTTCAATCAATTCTAATAGATTATTTTCTAGACCTTTTTCTTTTACATTTTTTCCTGCAATTTGTGAAAGTTCCCTAATTCTTTCGTGAAGTTCCTGTCTATCTCCACCTTTTTTTACTTGATTCATCATTATATTTTCACTTGCCATAAATGGTAATTCAGCCATTAAATGTTTTTCAATTACTTTTTCATAAACTACCATTCCGTCAACTACATTTGCATAAAGCTCTAATATACCATCTACTGCCAAAAATCCTTGGGAAATTGAAAGTCTTTTATTCGCACTGTCATCTAAAGTTCTTTCAAACCATTGTGTTGCAAAAGTTATTGAAGGATTCATAACATTTGAAATAACAAAATTTGATAAGGCTCCAATTCTTTCTGATTTCATAGGATTTCTCTTATAAGGCATGGCAGAGGAACCTATTTGACTTTTTCCGAAAGGCTCTTCAATTTCTTTAAGATGTTGTAAAAGTCTTAAATCATTAGAAAATTTATGAGCGGATTGTGCTATATTTGATAATAAAAATAAAACCTTACTATCAATTTTTCTTGTATATGTTTGACTTGTAACAGCAAAAACTCCTTTAAAGTTCATCTCTTCAGCTATGAAATTGTCAAGTTGTTTTACTTTTTCTTCATCATTATCAAAAAGCTCCATAAATGATGCTTGACTTCCCGTTGTTCCTTTTGCTCCGCGAAGTTTTAAGTTTTCCAATATAAAATTTAGTTCTTCAAGGTCTATAAGTAAATCTTGCATATAGAGTGTTAATCTTTTTCCAACTGTAGTAGGCTGAGCTGCTTGAAAATGTGTATATGCTAAAGTTGGAATATTTTTATATTTTAGAGCATTTTTCTTTAATAAATTCAAAACATTTATAATTTTTTTCTTTATGATTAAAAGGGCTTCTTTCATAACTATAAGTTCAGTATTATCACCAACATAGCAACTTGTAGCTCCCAAATGAATAATCCCTTTTGCATTAGGACACTGAACCCCATAGGCATAAACATGACTCATCACATCGTGTTTTACAATTTTTTCTCTTTCTAATGCAACATCAAAGTTTATATCATCTTTAAAAGCTTCAAGTTCTTTAATTTGCTCATCTGTTATATTTAGTCCTAAACTTTTTTCTCCTTTCGCAAGAGTTATCCATAATTTTCTCCAAGTTTTAAATTTAAATTCATCGGAAAAAATGTAACTCATCTCTTTACTTGAATATCTACTTGTAAGTGGATTTGAATAAATGTCTTTCATAAAAAACTCCTTAAATAAATTTTTTAATTTTATAATTTAATATCAATAGTAATAATATCTAATAATTAAAGTATAAATTAATCGGTTGATATATATATTATATCATATTATAAATTTATTTT
>CABRGI010000222.1 GCA_902470455.1 uncultured Parvimonas sp. | reverse complement strand
CAAAAAATCAACATTAATCATTTAGCCAGTTTATATTTTTTAATTTTTCTAATTTTATTTTAAAAATTCCAGAATACGGCTGTTCAAGATAAATATATTTTTTATCAGTATAATCCTTTGAATTATAAATATACATTATAGAAGGACTATTTTTAGCTTCTTTATGATAAAAACTAACTTTAAAATACTTATCTATATTTGTAGGTTCATCAGAAATGGATTCGTTTTTAGTCTTTGTAGCTGATGATATTGAGTCTATAAAATTCTTTACATCCTCTTCTTTTTCTACTTTTATTACTTCTTTTTCGCTTTTCGTTTTTTTCTGGACTACTATTACATTGATATAATCTAAGTCTTTAGCCTTTGGAAGTGAAATTTTCTGCTTTCCACATGCAGATAATACGAATAAACATAATATAAAAATTGCATATTTCTTTAAATTTTTCATCATTTATTTTCTCCTCGATTCTCCAGTTTTATAGTCTATTTCTATATTAGGCTGAACATTAAAACAATATACATTAAACTTAATTGCTTTTCCATTATCCTCAATAGAAATTGCTTCGATTTGAACCCCTCTAGATACTAGTTCATTTCCTACAAAAATAGGCGTTACTCTATATCTTACATGATTATTTGTTTCCTTTACATAATCTGAAACCATATTTTCAAAGGGTAACATTCCTTTGGTATTCAAATATCTTGTACCGGTTATTAAATTTCTTTTATTTGCATTTTCTCCAGCAAGTTGAAATCCAATTAAATGGCAACGATTATATAAATTTCCACCCTCAATTCCATTATATTTTATAGATTTCCATCCAGAAGGCTTTACAGAAGAAATGCTTTCTCTTTTTGAAGTTGGCATTAAGTCTTGACCAATTATTGAATCAGCAACTCCACATCTTTTCAAAGAGTCTAACTCCGAATATTTTTCAAAAGATTTCGGAACTAATTCACTATTATCAAAATTTGGCTCATTATTATTAATAACAACATAAGGCTTTCCTTTATATTCCGGTAAATTATTTATATCAAGTCCAACTATATTGTTCCTATCAATATTTTGATTTTTTATATATTTATAAGAAAAAAATGCAACAAATAATGTCACAACAGCAAGAAAAATACTACCTAGAATTTTGATGCTTTTCTTATCCATTTTTATTTTATTATACATCTTTATTCTCCTTTAAGAATATTTTTCTCGTAATCTTATCATGGCTCTTTCCTTTAAACTCAAAGACTTCTTTTTCTTTCCAATAATCTTCTTGGAATTCCTCAAAAGTTTCATCGAAAGGATAATCTCTATTCCAAAAATAAATAATTATTTCATCAACAGACTGTAAAAATTTTTCTAAAAAATCTCCCTCATATAGAAAAACAGAATTTTCTATAATTTTTGTTTTTTCATCAATAATTTCAAACTTAAACTCAAAATCCTTATATAAATCATAGCTATAATCACTTACAAAAAGTTTTGAATTTCCAATTAGTTCAAAAAGATTTTTTCGCTGCAACTCATCTTGGCTTTGTCTTTTGTGAAAAAAACTTACTCCATTATTTTCATCTAAACAAACTACTAATTTCATTTATTCTTCTTTTCACTCCTCAAATTTTTAAAAAATTCTTGTAAAATTTCTAAACATTCATTCTCTAAAACTCCAGTTTCTATAATTGACTTGTGATTAAGTTCCTGTCTATCTAAAATATTCTCTATTGAACCACAAAATCCTCTTTTATGATCCATAGCTCCAATCACAACTCTATTTATTCTACTATTTATAATTGCTCCTGCACACATACAACAGGGCTCAAGTGTTATAAAAATCTCTGTACCCTCAAGTCTAAAATCTCCAAGTTTTTTCCCTGCTTTTTTAACAGCTATAATTTCTGCATGATATATTCCGCTTTTTCTACTTAAAACCTGATTATGTCCTCTAGCTATTATCTTATCATCTTTAACAATTACACAACCGACTGGTACTTCTCCTTTATCATAAGCCTTTTTTGCCTCTTTTAAAGCAAATTTCATAAAAT
>CABRGI010000221.1 GCA_902470455.1 uncultured Parvimonas sp. | reverse complement strand
AGGAAAATAGAAAAGAAGAAAATAACGTCAATTATAATATATATCCAAACTATTTTAAATTGTTAGATGGTATTTATTCTATTGAAGAAAAAGATTTAAAATTGGAAGAAATGGATACTGAATACCATTTAAAATTAAAAAATGACAATAAAAGTTTAAAAGTTTTTAATTTGTTAAAATCAGAATATAAATTAGCTCTTCATAATGTTTCAGAAAAAGAAGTTGATATGACATTTGAAGCTGTATTTGATAAAAATACATTTTATTTAAAAAATATAATTTGGAAAATAGAGTATAGTGGATATAAAGGTCAATTTAAAACTAAAAACACTACAACATATTCAGATTGGAACAAGGTAAATTTAGACTAAAAAATAGAATATAGTTTTTTTATGTTACTCTATAATGAGTAGCATTTTTTTTGAAGGATTATAACACTTTGTGGGTATAAATTCTTTGAATATATATTAAATCTATTGAAATATATGTTTTTTTATGTTATAATTTTTGGGTATGTAAATAGAAAATAATATAATTTTTATAGAGCGATTAGGAGGAAATTAAATGAATACTAAATTAGTATCAAGAGATGAAAAGAAAATAGTTTTTACATCAGAAATTAGTTCAGAGGCTTTTGAAGCTTCAATTAATAAAGTTTATAACAAAATGAGATCAAGATTTAACATTCCAGGATTCAGAAAGGGTAAAGCTCCAAGAAAAATCATAGAATTAAATTATGGAGAAGGAATTTTCTTTGAAGATGCAGTAAATGATTTGTTACCTGACCTATTCGAAGAATCTGTAAAAGAATTAGAAATTGGTAAAGATATCTGTGGAATGCCAAAAATAGATATTGAAGAGTTTGATAAAAACAAAGCTATAGTTATTAAGTTTGAACAAGAATTAAAACCTGTTCCTGAATTAGGTGATTATAAAAATTTAGTAGCTGATGATGTTAAGTTTGAAGTAACTGATGAAATGGTTGATGAAAGAGTAAATAAAGAACGTGAAAATAATGCAAGAATAGTTTCAATTGAAGATAGACCTGTAAAGGATATGGATACTGTAAATATTGACTTTGAAGGAAGTGTTGAAGGTGTTTCATTTGAAGGAGGTAAATCTGAAAATTATGATTTAGTAGTAGGTTCACATACTTTTATTCCAGGTTTTGAAGAACAATTAATCGGAAAGAATATTGGAGATAATGTTGATGTCAATGTTATTTTCCCTGAAGAATATCATTCAGAAGAATTAAAAGGAAAAGAAGCACTTTTTAAAGTTAAAATAAATTCTATTAAAGAAAAACAACTTCCTGAATTAGATGACGAGTTTGCCCAAGATGTTTCAGAATTTGATACATTGGAAGAATACAGAGCAGACATTAAAAAGAATCTTATTGAATCAGCAGAAAGAAATGCATTAGTTCAAAAACAAAATAATGCAATTGATGCTCTTATTGAAAGTTCAAATGTAGAAGCTCCGGAATCTATGGTAAATGAAGAAGTTGATAAAGCTTTTAGAGATTTTGCTGGTAGAATTAGACAATACAATATGGAATTAGATAACTATTTCAAAATGTTAAATACTACTGAAGAAGCGGTTAGAGAACAATTAAAACCTGAAGCTACTAAGAGAGCTAATGCAGAACTTGTTATTGACGCTTTTGCAAAATTAGAAAATATTGAAGTATCTGAAGAAGAAATTGATAAAGAAATTGATGAATTTGGAAAGAATATGAAAGTAAAAGATTTTGAAGGATTTAAGAAGGAATTAAAATCAGGAGAAGGTCTAGAAGGAATTACTGCAAGTTTAATTAGAAGAAAAGCGGTTGATCATTTGGTAAGTCTTGTTAAATTCCAAGAACCTAAAAAAGAAACTGTTGAAGAATAATTAGTTAAAATATAGCTTGCATTATGTTAAGCTATATTTTTTATTAGGAGGTAATTATGGCACTTATACCAATGGTAGTTGAACAAACTAATAGAGGAGAAAGGTCTTATGATATATATTCAAGACTTTTAAAAGAGAGAATTATATTTTTAAGTGGAGAAGTTA
>CABRGI010000220.1 GCA_902470455.1 uncultured Parvimonas sp. | reverse complement strand
GTATTTTATGGAAAATAAAGTTGCATTGGTAATTGAAGGCGGAGCAATGAGAGGAGCTTTTTTAAAAGGTGTTTTAGATTGTTTTAAAGAAAATGGAATTAAGTTTCCTTATGTTGTTGGAGTATCTGCCGGAGCTATTACTGGATTTGAATTTTTTAGTGGAATAAAATTTGATGTTAATAAATTATTTCAAGAATTTTTAAAAAATATGGAAGTATTGAAGAATTCTTCAGAGCCGATTGATTTAGTATCAATGGTTAATAGTTTATATGATTTTCCTGAATTTGATAAGAATTTAGATGGAGAATTCGAAGCAGGAGTAACTTCTTTGCTTGATGGTAGCTATAAATTCTTTTCATCAAAGGACGCAAAAAATACTTCAGATATTGTTAATAAAATAATTGCTTCATCTTCACTTCCTGATATGGCAAAATGTGTAATGATTGATGGAATACCTTATTTTGATGGAGGTATGTATAATACTAATCCGCTTGAGAGAGCGATTGAAAAAGGATATGAAAAGTTTGTTATATTGCTTGCAAAAAATAGAGGATATAGAAGAGAAAATTCAGAAATTAGTGATAAAGTAAAATTTGCATATAAAGATTATCCAAAATTTATCGAAGCAATGGGAAATGAAAAGTATAAATATAATGATACTATGGATTTGGTAGATAAACTTGAAAGGGAAGAAAAAGCATTAGTTTTTGCTCCTGCTAATCCTTTAAAATTTAAATCATTTACAACTAATATGGAAGATGTAATTGATTTGTATAAGGAAGGATATATGGTTGCAAGTCAAAGTATTGAAAAGGTTAAAAAATTTGTTTAGGAGTTAGAATGATATACGGTTTATCTGATTTACATTTATACTGGAGATAAGTCAATGGAGGTTTTTGGCTCTGCTTGGGAAAATTATGAAGAACGAATGTTTAAAGCTTGGACTGAAATAGTTAAAGATGATGATTATATAGTCGTTCCCGGAGATATTTCTTGGGCTTTAAAAATTGAAGAAGCATATAATGATTTAAAGAGAATTGAAAGTCTTCCAGGGAAAAAAATCTTTTTAAAAGGTAATCATGATTTGTGGTGGAGTAGTCTAAGTAAGGTAAATAGTTTAAATTTAAAAAATATGTTTTTTTTGCAAAATAATAGTTTTGAAACGGAAAAATATGTTTTTATTGGAACAAGAGGTTGGATTTCTCCAAAGTCTTCAGAATTTTCCGAAGATAAAGATAGAAAAATATATAACAGAGAGCTTATGCGATTAAAACTAAGTTATGATTCTGTTAAAAATAAAGAAAAGGAAATAATTTGCTTATTCCATTATCCACCTGTAGAAAAAGATAGAACTTTAAATGAATTTGGACTATTTGTTAAGGAACATAATATAAAGATAGCTTTATACGGACATCTTCACGCATATTCTTTGAATAATGTTGTAGATGAAGTAGTTGATGGAATTGAGTTTCATTGCATTTCTGCAGACTACTTAAAATTTATTCCAAGACTTATTAGGAGATAAAATGGAAAAAGAATTAGAAGTAAAAATTTTAAATATAGATGTTGAAGAAGTTAAAGAAAAATTAAAAAACTTAGGAGCAGAATTTTTAAAAAGCGAAAATCAGGAAAATATTAGATTTACTTCTTCAAAATTTGATTTTATTCCAAAGGGAAGTTTTTTAAGAATTAGGAAGATTTTGGATAAAAATGGTAAAGAAATTAATTCAGAATTAACATATAAAGAACATAAAGATAATAAAATTTTAAAGGAGTTTAATGAATATAATGTGCCTTTAGTAAATAGTGAAGATATGTTAAAAATACTAAATTTTTTGGGTTATGATAAATTAGATATAGAGAAAAAATTTAGAACATCATATAAATTAAGAAATGCTCATATTGACATTGATATTTGGGATAAAGAGGTTTATCCTTATCCATATATGGAGATTGAAGTTTCCAGTTATGATGATTTATGTGAAGTTTTGAATTTATTAAAAATAAGTGAAGGAAGTATTTGTCTTAAATCTTTGCCTGAACTTAAAGAAGAATTAAGACAAATACTTCC
>CABRGI010000219.1 GCA_902470455.1 uncultured Parvimonas sp. | reverse complement strand
TCTGTATTCGCTTGGATGAGTTCTACTCGTCTTGTTCGTAGTAAGGCTTTATCAGAGTCGCGTCGTGATTATGTTCTAGCTTCAAAAACTATGGGTACGCCAGACTGGAAAATTATGTTAAAAGGTATTTTACCAAACATCAGTTCAATTATTATCGTTGAAGCAACTTTATCTTTAGCAGCGAATATGGGTATTGAGGTTGGTCTTACTTACCTTGGATTCGGTTTACCATCAGGGACACCAAGTATAGGTACTATGTTATCTTATGCAAAAGATGCAGACGTACTTATTAACAAGATGTACATTTGGTTACCAGCTGCTCTTGCAATTTTAATTATTGTCTTATGCATTAATTCAATCGGTGGAGCACTAAGACGTAGTTTAGATGCAAGACAAAGATTATAATTCTTTAAAAAGTTGTATAAAAGGCTATATAAGCTCGTTCTTATATAGCTTTTCTTTTTTATATCAATTTATGATAGATGTGAAGTAGGCGCAAGAAAATAGCTTGTTTTTCAGAAATAAGGTGGAAATGAGAGAAATTAAACGCTAACAAGTTTTAATTTTCAAAAAAACAAAAAAACTATGTTAAATTTTCTGACAATTAGTTGACGGGATTAAATTTTTTTGATATAATTCATAACAATAACAAAAAAAGCTGTATTAATGCAGCAAGGAGGACAAGATAATGGAAAAGAAAAAAATGTTAAAGGTAGTTAGTTCAGCTATGGCGCTCACAATGATACTTGCAGGATGTTCAAGTACAAGTACAAAAAATAAAGGAACTAAGGCAGCTGTTGAGTTTAAAACATCAGTAGACAACGGTGGAACTGCGTTAGCTAACCAACAATTGAAAGTTGGGATTTTAAGTGCGGATCCATTAACAGGTATGTTTAACCCTATTTTCTACTTACAAGCAACAGACTGGGATGTAATGAGCGGAACAATGACAGGAGCATTCACAACTGATGAGTCATCACGTTTTAAACAAGACGATAAAGACGCACCGGTTATGTTTCACCTAGATCGTGACAAAAAAGAGGTTACACTAACAGTAAACAAAGATCTTAAATGGAGCAACGGAGAAGATGTAAAAGCTGATGACATCATTGCTACATATGAACTTATGGGTAACCCTAAATATACAGAAAACGTTCGTTACACTGATGAGTTTGAAGTAATCGAAGGTATGAAAGAGTACCACGAAGGGAAAGCAAGTTCTATCGCTGGTATTACGAAAAAAGATGACAAAACTGTTGTTCTTAAATATAAAGAAATTCAACCAGCTCTTCTTTGGGGTGGAGGATTTATTGCTGAATTCTTAAATAAAGGACAAGTAGAAGCAGCATCAAAAGACTTTACTAAGTTTGCAGAAGCAGAATTAAATACTAAACCATTATCTTATGGACCATATTACTTAGATAAAGTTGTTAACGGGGAAAGTGTTCTAGCGAAAGCTAACCCACATTACTACAAAAAAGACAAAGTAAAAGTTCCTGAGATCCAATTCAAAGTAGTATCTCCTGCACAAGCAAGTGCTGTTCTTAAAAACGGAGAAGTAGACTACATGACTCAGTTAACTACTGGTGTTTGGGAAGGAACTAAAGATGCTAAAAACGGAACAATCTTAGGACAATCAGAACGTTATGTATCTTATGTAGGATTTAAACTTGGTAAATTCAATAAAGAAAAAGGTCAAGTAGAAGTTGATCCAAATGCAAAAGCAGCAGATAAACGTGTACGTCAAGCATTTGGATATGCAGTAGATTGGGATCAAATCAACGAAAAACTTTACAAAGGATTACGTTTCACTCCAACTGGTTCTGGATTCTATCCACCAATAGTTAAAATGTTCCACAGTGCAGAAGGTGAAAAATATACTAAAGATGTAGAAAAAGCTAAAAAACTTCTTGATGAAGCAGGTCTTAAAGACAAAGATGGTGACGGATTAAGAGAAGATAAAAATGGTAATAAACTTACATTTAACTTCGCAATCCGTAACACAGGTCAAGATTTCGACCAAGCATTAGCAGATACATTCATCAAATCTTGGAAAGAAGTAGGATTAGATGTAAAACTTGTTGACGGTAAACTTATGGCA
>CABRGI010000218.1 GCA_902470455.1 uncultured Parvimonas sp. | reverse complement strand
TTTTAAGCGTCAGATCTTGAAAAACCATTTTTCATTTCACAGCTTGCTGTGTAAAGAACTTTACCTAATACGTCAATAGTTTGTTTTCTTAATTCTGTTGCAATTTCTTCATTTGCATTTTCACAAAATTCAACAACTTTTCCTTTAGCTATTTTTTTACTTAAGAATTTATTGTCATATTTATTTAAAATTTCAGTACATTTTGATTGAATAGACAATTGATAACGTTCAATATGTGAACTGCAAGAAGCATAATGTGCATCTGCTAAAGCTGCAATTAAACGATTTGTCCAATAAAAATCATCTGTTGTAAGTTCTCCTGTTGTATTTGCAAGATATTCCGGTGTCTTATCTATATTTACATAGAAAGGAATCATTGCATTAAATACATTTGAACCAAGTGCAAGCCATTCAATACTTCTGATTGCTTCAGGCATATCAGGTCTTATTTGAACAAGTCCTAAGAAATTATTTCTATTTATTCCAATTGGCCTAAATTTTCCTTTTTCATCAGAAAATTTTCCATAAGGATCATAAGGAGTTCCTTGGAAATGATTAGAAAGTGCATATTTAATATCTTCAACAGTTATTTTTTTATCTGGAGTTCTGCACCATGGAATATCATCAGCTTCAGGTAGATAATCTGCATCAGGACCATCCCAATAATTTGTAACAGAGTTGAAATATCTTTGCAATACCCAAGCACGAGGAGTATTATAAGTATGATCCGCATCTGAATGACTTCCGAAAGCATCTCTAGGATTTAAAACACTATCTAGAGAAAGATCTAAATGATATCTGTTTATAAATTCTCTTAAATCTGCAGAACACATATATTCTTTTTGTTCTCCAAAAGCATCTTCCAAATCAAAATAATCAAGTCCAAGTTGGTTTGGCATAATTACATAACAGTCATCAGGAACACGTCTTGCAATCCAATGATGACCTCCGATAGTTTCCAACCACCAAATTTCATTTACATCTTGAAAAGCTATACCATTCATTTCATAAGTGCCATATTTTTCTAAAATTTCTCCTAGTCTAATTACACCTTCACGAGCAGATTTGATATATGGTAAAACTAAAGTAACCATATCTTCTTCACCGATTCCGCCAACTTTTTCTGGGACATAATTCTTATCTCCTTTTTTTCCAACGGCAGGAACAAAATTCACAAGAGGATCAGCACCTAAAACTCTTTCGTTAGAAGTTAAAGTTTCAGTTGCAGACATGGAAATATTTAATTCATTAACACCGCAAGCACCCCAAATTCCTTCGTTATCAACTGCATTAGGCATACAAGTATAACGCATAGGATTAGTAGGCAAATCAATTTCAACATGAGATAAAACTGATTTATATTTCACAGGTTGTTCCTTTGGATGAACAACTATAAATTTCTTTTCACAAAATTGACCTGATGGAGAGTCCTCGTTACGAGCAACCATTGTTGATCCATCATAAGTAGCGTTTTTTCCGACAAAAATTGTAGTAAAAGCCATAATTTAATCTCCTTTCAATATATAATCTTTTTGCGTAATGGTGTAATATTTTCACCAATGCTACAACTATATTATACTCCTAAAAAAATTAAAAGTAAACATATTTAATAATAAATATCAAAAAGATAGAAAATATATTAAGTTTTTAAAACACATAAAATTTTTCCTTCTTCAAAAGTTATTTTTGCAAAATTAGATTCTATAATATTACTCATACAGAGAGATTGACCTTTTTTTAGATTAATATTATCTACATTATATTTAAAGCCAGTCAATGTTAAATTTTTTACTTCTTCAGAAAATGGAATAAAAGATATTTTAGTATTTAATAAATTTTTAAACTCAAATTCTTTTTCTATTTTAAAAAGCATTTCATTTTCTCTTAAGAAATATAAATTATCATATATAAACATTAAATTGATATTTGTAAGTTCATGGTCTATATTACCACCAAATGCTCCAATACAATAGATTTTGTCATACATTTTGTCTTTTAGATAGTTTAAAATTAATTCAGAATCTGTAAAGTCTTTCTCTTTTGGATATTTTTTTATAATTACATTTTTTTCATTGTAGAAATCTAATGTGTTTTCATTTATTGA
>CABRGI010000217.1 GCA_902470455.1 uncultured Parvimonas sp. | reverse complement strand
AGGGAAAAAGTTTAAATAAAAAGGGAATAGTAAAGTCAGAAAAAGTTATAGAAAATGTAATTGAAAAAGTAAGACTATATGCTCTCGGAAATAAACTTGAAATAATTTCCATAATTGATTCTCCAATAATTGGAGGAGATGGAAATAAGGAAAAATTAGCGCTTATAAAAGGGATTTTTTAAGAGGTTTTATGAAAAAATATACAAGACAGAGAATTATTTTAGATTTAATTGAAAATAATGAAATAAAAACACAGGAAGAACTTTCAGAATGTTTAGAAAAAAAGGGAATTCGTTCTACACAAGCCACAGTTTCTAGAGATATAAAGGAATTAAAAATTTTAAAGGTTCAAACTAAAAATGGTGAATATAAGTATAAAGTTGTTGACTCAATTTATGATTCTTTAGATGAAAGATTAAGTAAGATATGCAGACTTGCAATTTTATCTATTAAGCATAATGGAGATATTGTACTTATAAAGACAATTCCACATACCGCAGGTATTTGTGGTTCATATATAGAAAATGCCAAGATAAAAATGGTTAGTGGAATTGTAACAGGAAATGATACAATTTTTATTGCAGTAGATGATAAAGAATATTTAGATTCTGTAGTTGAGGATATAAGAAAACTTGTAAGGTAGGGATTATATGTTATCTGAATTATATATAAGGAATTTAGCGATTGTTGATGAAATAAAAATTTCCTTTACTGAAGGACTTAATATTTTAACAGGGGAGACAGGAACAGGTAAATCTATTATTATCGGTGCTATTTCTTTGCTTTGTGGAGGAAGAGCAAATACTTCATCTATTGGTAAACGTAGTGATACTGCTTATGTTGAAGGAGTTTTCTTTCTTTCTGATTATGATGAAAAAATTTTAAGAAATAAATTTGAGTTGCTGAATTTAGATATAGAAATTGAAGATAATATGTTGATTATTTCAAGAACTATAAGTAAAAATGGAAGATCGGTTTCAAAAATAAATAACAGAACAGTAAATAATTCTATTCTATCCGATATTATGTTAAATATTTTAAATGTCTGTGGTCAACATGATAGTTATACTCTATTTAATAGAGCTGATTTTGTTGAAATTTTAGATAGCTTCTGTGATGATGAATTTAGAAAAAAACTAAAGGAATTAGAAATATTATATAGTAAAATAAAAAAGAAAAGTATTGACTTAAAGAAATCAAAGAATAGAGTAAATAATTTTGATGAAAATGTTGAAGAGATAAAACAGGAAATTGAAGAGCTTAACAGTTTGGAGCTTGAAACTTTGGATGAAGAATTTATCGAAAATGAGATAGATAAATTTAATAATAGTCAAGCAATTTTAGGTTGTTGTGGAAATTTGGTTGAGCTTTTTGATGGAGAAAATTCAGAAGTAAATGCCTTTTCTATTTTTAATGAAATTAATAGAAATTTAGTTTTATTGGAAGAAAATGATAAAAATGTAAAATTAAGTGAAGATTTTGAAAATATTTCTTTTGGATTAAAGGAAATTTTTAGTAAAATCCAAGGTTACTATTCTAATATTTATATTGATGAAGAAAGTTTTTATATTTTACAGGAAAAATTTAATCTTTTGAATGAGTTAAAAAGAAAACATAAAACAGATAAAAATGGTCTTATAAGATATAAAAATTCATTAGAAGAAGATTTGTATTTGCTTGAACATTCAAAGGATTTACTATTTGAAGAAAATAATAAACTTAAAAATTTAAGTGAAGAATATAAAAAACTTGCTACAGAAATTTCTAATTCAAGAAAAGAAGTTGCAAAGAGAATAGAAAGATTAATTGAAAAAGAACTTTTAGATTTGGATTTAAAAAATTCAATTTTTAAAATAGATATTAAGACTAATAATAAAATTACAAGTAATGGTTTTGATGAAGTTACTTTTTTAATTTCTACAAATAAAGGAGAAGAACTTCAAGAAATTTATAAAATTGCTTCAGGCGGGGAACTTAGCAGAATTATGTTAGGCTTTAAAAAAGTTCTATCCGACAGAGATAAGATAGCGACTCTTGTTTTTGATGAAATTGATACGGGTATAAGTGGAATAACTGCTCAAATTGTAGGAGAAAAACTTGCTGAA
>CABRGI010000216.1 GCA_902470455.1 uncultured Parvimonas sp. | reverse complement strand
AAATCACCTATATAAAACTATCATATTCATATTCATAATCTGTTTTATTAACATCAATTATTTTTTCAAATCCTACACCATCTAACAACTTACCTTCTTCAGAAGTCAATCTTATAAATCCTTTTTCATCATATTTACAATATACTTTGTATAAGTTTATATTTTTTGATATTTCAATTTTTTCTTTTAAATATTTAGTATCATATAAACCAACAGATACAGTATATTTCATAAGTTCGTCTAATTTTTTAGTATATTTTAACTTTAAATCTATTTTTTCATCTTCAGATTCACTGCAAATTAATTTGCTCTTTATATCTTTAAGTTCATTTAATACTGAATTTATCTCATTTTCATTTAAAAGTCCTCTTTCAACATCTACAGGAAAAACATTAAATGATATAATATCTCTAAATGTCTGTTTAGTTTCAGCCTCTATTCCCAAATCTCTTAATGATACATTAATATAATTATATCTGTCCTTGTATTCTTTCAAAAATGCAGACTCCTTTATTTTTTCAAAAGTGAAAAATTCTTTTATTAAATTCTGTTTATCCTTTTCAGTTAAAATACCATCACCTTTTTGTTTAATTGCTTCTTTACTTAAATCATAAATTTCTTTATAAATAAATCCTTTTTTTGAATCTTTGTTTTCTTTTAATAAATTTTTATTTATTTCTGTAAAAACATAGCAGTTATAATCATTAACTTCTTTTTTCCCTTTTCTGTTAACTCTCCCAAGTCTTTGAAATAAGCCATTTAAATCTGAAAGTTCTGTAAATAAGAAATCAAAATCTATATCTAAACTGGCCTCCACTATTTGCGTTGATATCCAAATTTCATTTCCTATATTTTCAGTTTTTCCAACTTCTATTATCTTATTTTCTTTTTCATTTCTTTCTTTTTTTATAAATTTACTGTGTAAAATATTTACATTTTCTAATCCCTTTTGTTTTAAGTCTGTAAAAACTTCTTGAGATTTTTTTATGGTATTACAAACAACTAAATATTTTTTATTATTTGAATTGTTTTTCACATAATGATTATAAATATATTCCGAATTAAGTTCTTCATCTAATATTTTTACATTATGTCTTTTCATATCATTTGTAAATTCTTTAGTAATAAATTTATATTTTTGTTCCTGTTCGTTTAAATAATCTAAATTTTCAGTAAGCAACAAATCTTTTATGAAAGGTGGAAAAGTTGCTGTAAATATGGAAACTTTCCCACCTATTTCAATTATATCCTGTATTCCACGAATAAGAGTTGCAAGAAGCTCAGGACTATATGCCTGTATTTCATCTATAACAACTTTTGAATAACTCATCATAGCATTTTTAAATTCAAATCCTTTACTTCTAAAAACAAAATCAAAAATCTGATCAGGTGTTGTTATATTTAAAGGAATAGAAAACTTTTTACTATTTTCGTAATAGGATAAAATTTTATCATTATCTTCACCATCAAAATTCTCAAGATACATACTCAAAGTATCGCTATGCAATAATGCTATCTTTTCTTCGATTTCTTCACCATTACAAATATTATTTCTAATCCTGTTATAAATAGAGTTTATAGCTGTTTTTAAAGGCAACACAAAAAAGCCTTTTGTATTACCAATCCAATGTAATCCCGCTTCGGTCTTTCCCATTCCGGTCTGTGCAATAACTATTAAATTTTCTTTTTTATTTTCCTTACAAAAATTTTGTAATTCATTCCAATTAGCTTTGTCATCTTCTTTTTTCCAAGTATTTAATAAATTATCCAATCCATTTTCCAAAAAATTAGGATAAAATTCAGCAGGAATATGAGCACTTGCAGAATAATCACATTTATTGAGCAATCCTAAAATTTTTATAAAGTTCATTTGATTTTCTTTATAAGAATCTTTAATTTTTTTTAAATTTCTATCTAATTTTTCTTTTCGATTCTTGTCTAAATCAGGATAAATATTTAAAAGTCTCTCTAATATCAACTTTCTATTGTCTTCACAAGTTATATATTTAAAATTATCGATATAATGATGATGATTAAAAATTGCATAAGATGCCAAATTATTATCATCAAAAAAACTTTTAGAAAAATTATTCAAATCAATATACATCAT
>CABRGI010000215.1 GCA_902470455.1 uncultured Parvimonas sp. | reverse complement strand
AGTAATATTATAAAGAAAATAACCGGAGCTGAAGATTGTATGGTTGTTAATAATAATGCAGCTGCAGTTATGTTAATACTATCAACTATGGCAAAGGGGAAGAATGTAATTACGAGTAGAAGTGAACTAGTAGAAATTGGAGGTTCTTTTAGAATACCTGATGTTTGTAGAGAAAGTGGAGCAGAACTTAAAGAAGTAGGAACAACCAATAAAACACATCTTAGCGATTATGAAAATGCAATTGATGAAAAAACCGCTGCATTATTTAAAGTTCATCAAAGTAATTTTAAAATTTTAGGTTTTACTGAATCAGTAACTTCTTTTGAATTAAATTGTTTGAAAGAAAAATATAATATTCCTATTATTGAAGATTTAGGATCTGGAGTTCTCATAGATTTATCAAAGTATGGATTATCTCACGAGCCAACTGTACAAGAATGTATCAAAAATGGAGTTGATGTTGTAAGTTTTAGTGGAGATAAATTGCTAGGTGGAGTTCAGGCTGGGATTATTGTTGGAAAGAAAGAATATATTGAAAAGATGAAAAAAAATCAATTAACAAGAGCTTTAAGGGTTGATAAATTTACTCTTTCTGCACTTGAAGCTGTTTTTTCATATTATATTGATGATGAGTTAGCTATTTCGAAAATACCAACATTAAATATGTTGACTATAAAAATTGAAAAATTATATAATAAAGCTCAGAAACTTATAGAATGTTTGGGAGAAAACAATGATTTTGCATATGAAATTATAGATATTGATTCAGAAGTTGGTGCAGGATCACTTCCAACTCAAAAATTACCATCTAAAGCTGTAAAAGTGATTTCAAAATCATTTACAGAAAATGAATTAGAAGAAAAGTTAAGAAATTATGAAATTCCTATAATTACGAGAATTTATAAGGGAAACTTGATTTTTGATGTTAGAACTATTTTTGAAAATGAATTTTCTATAATTAAAGATGCAATAAATTCATTAATAGGAGAATAATATGGATAATAAGAAAAATATTATCGTTGGAACTGCAGGACATATAGATCATGGTAAAACAACTTTAATAAGAGCATTAACGGGAAGAAATACGGATAGATTAAAAGAAGAGCAAAATAGAGGTATTTCTATTGAATTAGGTTTTACTCATTTTGATTTAAATGATAACCTTAGAGTTGGGATTATAGATGTTCCTGGCCATGAAAAATTTATAAAAAATATGTTATCCGGTGTTTGTGGTATGGATATGATTATTTTAGTTGTAGCTGCTGATGAAGGAATTATGGCGCAAACTAAAGAACATTTAGATATTTTAAATTTAATAGGTATTAAAAATGGAATAATTGCATTAACAAAATGTGACTTAGTAGATAAAGAATGGACTGAACTTGTTAAATTAGATATTGCAGATGAAGTAAAAGGAACATTCTTAGAAGCTGCAAAAATTATAGAAATATCTTCAACAGAAAAAAAAGGAATTGACAATTTAAAAGATGAAATAATAAGAATCGTCGATACTTTACCGGAAAAAGATTTAAATTCAAATCCTAGATTATATGTTGACAGATCTTTTTCTATAACTGGATTTGGGACTGTTGTTACAGGTACATTAATTTCTGGAACATTAAATCTTGATGAAGAAATATTGATTTATCCATCAAATAAATTAACAAAGGTAAGAAATTTACAAGTACATGATAATAATGTTAATATCGCATATGCAGGACAGCGTGTTGCAATAAATCTAGCGAATGTAAAAAAAGAAGATGTACCTAAAGGTTCAGTGTTAGTTCCGAGCAACACTTTTACTGAAAGTAGTTTAATTGATGTTAAATTGAATACTATAAATTTACCATTTTCTATAACTAATAGGACAAGATTTCACTTATATATTGGATCAAGAGAAGTCTTATGTAGAGCAATTTTGTTAGAAAACGAAGAATTAGAGTCTAATAAGGAATATATTGTTCAGTTAAGATTGGAAGAACCTATAATTAGTAAAAGAAATGATAGATTTATATTAAGATTATTTTCACCACTTTATACTATTGGTGGTGGATATATAATTGATCCAAATGCTACTAAGAAAAAAAGATTTAATAGTTTTGATATAGACCGAATTAAAACTCTTGATAATTGTAATT
>CABRGI010000214.1 GCA_902470455.1 uncultured Parvimonas sp. | reverse complement strand
CACAGATTTCTGTTTTATCAGATACACATTTCATAATCAGTAAAGAAACTATAGGAGATGTAACTTTGTCAAAAGTTTTATGTGCAAATTATGACGAAAAAGTTATGGAGATTTCAAGGCTTATAGGTGGAGCAAATATTAATGATACAACTATAAGGCAATCTAAGGAAATGATTGAAATTGCAAATGAAAAAAAGGAAAGATTAAGATGTATAGAAAAGTAAAAACTGAAGAAATTTTTGACGGAAAAATTTTAAATTTAAAACTTGAATATTTTGAAAAAGACGATAAAATATTAAAAAGAGAAATTGTAGAGCATAAGGATGCAGTTGCAATTTTTCCCATAGATAAAGATGGATATGTTTATTTAGTAAAACAATACAGATTTCCAATTCAAGAGGACTTTTTAGAAATTCCTGCCGGACTTGTGGAAGTAGGAGAAAGCTATGATGAAACAGCACTTAGGGAATTACAGGAAGAAGTAGGATTTAGTTCAAATAATTTGGAAAAAATTTTTGAAGGATATAATAGTGTAGGATTTTGTGATGAGAAAACTGTAGTTTATAGGGCAGATAGGTTGTTTTCTTCTAAATTACCTGAAGATGAAGATGAAAATTTGAGTATAGTTAAAATTCATTTTGATGATTTAAAAAAAATGTATTTCAATGGAGAAATAAAAGATTTTAAAACGGCTATAGCTATTTTAAATGAAATAAATAGGGGGTAGTATGGACTATATAATGGAACATTTAATGGTAGGAATTGCAGTAATGTTTGTAATTATAGCTTGCAGAGTTTTTCAAGCAAATGTCGCTTTAGCTTTGGGAGATGATACACCAAAATTAAATGGATCAACTAGCTTAAATCCTGTAAATCACATTGATTTAATGGGTTTTATTTGCTTTATAATTTTTAAATTTGGATGGGCAAAGCCATTAGAAGTAAAAGTATCTAATTTTAAAAATAGATTTTGGGGTAAAATTATTTACTCTTTATCAAATGCTTTTATGTGCTTTTTAATAGCACTAATTTCAGCGATAATATATATACTTATAGGTTCAAATAATAACTTATTATTTATACTTTTTAGAGATATCTTTACAATCAGTATAGTTTTTGGAGTAATAGGATTGATGCCTTTGCCACCTTTTGACGGTGCAATTTTTATAAGTGCTTTTTTATCAAGAGAAGTAGAATATGAATATTTTAAACTTTCAAATTATACTACTCTTATTTTACTTGCATTGATACTTACGAGGACTTTTGGAACATTTTTAACTCCACTAGTTAGTACAGTTGGACAATTTATAATTAGAATTGCTTATATGTTGGTGATGTAATGCAATTAATAGTAAATTTAGATGCTTATTCTGGTCCTTTAGATTTGTTACTTGATTTAATTTCTAAACAAAAAGTGGACATTTACGACATTGAAATAAGCAAAATAACAAAACATTATCTTGAAGTAATAGAAAATTCTATTCACAGTGAAGATACAGATATATCAGCTTTTTTACTAATGTCAAGTACATTAGTTGAAATAAAATCTAGAAGTTTGATTCCAAAAAACACTGATGAAGATGATGATGAGATAGTTACAAAAGAGCAATTAATTGAAAGACTTGTAGAATATAGAAAGTTTAAGAAAGTTGGAGAATATTTTAAAAACTTGGAAACTGAAGGAAGTAAAGCATATTCAAAAATGCAGTCTGACATAACTGAGTTTATTACAGAGGATAAGGAAATAATTTTAAATACTGATGTTGATGTTTTAGTAAATTTAATGGAAAATATTATAAGTCAGTATCGAAACAAAAGTGATGATAATTCTTTTGATAAAATAATAGAAAAAGATTTATTTCCAATAGAAAAATATATTTCAATGATAAAGGATAAAATCTTTGAAAAAAAAGAACTTTATTTTGAGGATTTAATTTTTCAAGATGGAACAAAAAGTGAACTTATCACGATTTTTATTTCTATTTTAGAGCTTGTAAAGAATAATATTATCAATATTTTTCAAGATAAAGATAAAAATATTAAACTTAATTTAGTGGGGGATGAAGTTGAATAGTAGAGAATATAAACAAGTTATCGAACAGTTATTATTCGTTTATGGAGATCCTTTAAAGATTGATGATATT
>CABRGI010000213.1 GCA_902470455.1 uncultured Parvimonas sp. | reverse complement strand
TGAATTTATTCCTAATTCCTCAAATTTTTTATATATACTATTATAGTAATTCATAACTCTCTTAGGAATCGACCCAAAATAATGTTGTAAAAGTTCTTGATCTTTTGGAGGCATTTCTCCAATCAATGTTCTTCCAGTATTTATAAGATCAACCCTTTGTTCATAAAATTTTCTATCAACTAAAAAGAATTCCTGTTCTAAGCCAACCTTTATTCTAACTCTAAAAATCTTTTCATCCGAAAATAAATTATATAAAGCTGTTGCTTGTTTTGATAAAAAGTCCATACTTTTTAAAAGCGGAGCTTTTTTATCCAAACTTATTCCGTCAAAGGAAACAAATATTGAAGGGATATATAAAATATTATCCATTATAAAAGCATTCGCAGTACAATCCCAATATGTATAACCTCTAGCTTCAAAAGTAGATCTCATTCCCCCATTTGGAAAAGATGAAGCATCCGGCTCGCTTTTTAAAAGCTCATCTCCTGAAAATCTAACTATTGGTAAATTGTCATTTGATTTACTTATAAAACTCTCATGCTTTTTTGCAGTATTCCCATTTAATGGTTGAAACCAATGACAGTAATGAGTTGCTCCTTTTTCAATAGCCCATTCTTTCATAGCATGTGCAATTATATCTGCAGAGTCTTTATCCAACAATTCTTCTTTTCTTATGGCATTTTTCCACTTTAAATAAACCGGATATGGCAGTTTTCTTTTCATTGCACTTTTGTCAAAAGTAAATTTACCAAAATCTTCAATTCTGCCCATAAATTCCTCCTATAAAAAAATTGGTCTTCTTTTTACCTCTAAATAGAGAAAAAAAAAACCAATTTCCTAAATTTTTTATTTATTAACTTATCTTTACAATTATATGATAGAATATTTTTTTGATTATGTCAAGTACTAAAACTAAAAATATTTATAAAATTAAATTCTTGATCTTAATTTTAATATCTTATAAAGTCTTAATACTGAATAAATATAAGAAGCCAGTCTCATTGTTACATTATATTCGTCTTTTATCTTCATTATTTCATTATATGCAAGTAACATTCTATATTCTACTTTATTTAAGACATCATCTTCAGTCATATCTATCCCTGAAATATTTTGAACCCATTCAAAATATGACGCAATTACTCCACCTGAATTTGCCAAAATGTCAGGAATTACTCCAATATTTTTTTGCCTTAAAATTCCATCAGCAATATAGTCAACAGGACCATTAGCACCTTCAACGATCAATTTTGCTCTAATTTTTTTCGCTTCTTCTTCTGTAATGGCATTTTCTAAAGCGCAAGGAATAAGCACATCTACATCTAAAGAATAGAATTGATCAATAGAAATATGTTTTGCATTTTCATAATTAATTAAAGTATTATATTTTTCAAAATGAGAAATCAAATCTGAAATATTAAAACCATTTTCATTATAGATTGTATATATACCTTTTTCTTTATCGAATTCTGAAATTGATAAAATATTTCCACCCATTCTTGCTAAATGTTTTGCAGTATTAGATCCTACATTACCAAATCCTTGAATTGCAATCTTTGAATCCTTTATATTAACTCCAATTTTCTTTAATGATTCTCTTGTAATAACAGCAACACCAACACCTGTTGCCTCTTTTCTACCATAAGAACCACCAAATCCCAATGCCTTACCTGTAAAAGTAGCAAGAGTATTATTCCCGGATAATTTTATATACTCATCCGACATCCAAGCCATAATTTTTTCATTCGTATTTACATCAGGAGCAGGAATATCATATCTATCACCAATGAATTTATAAAGCTCTTTTACATAACCCCTTGAAAGTCTTTCAAGTTCATTTTCGGACAATTCATTAACATCAACAATTATTCCACCTTTTCCCCCGCCAAAAGGAAGATGTGTAGCAGAACATTTTAAACTCATCCAAATAGATAGAGCTTTAACTTCTTCTCCATTAACAGTTGGATGAAATCTGATACCTCCTTTATATGGTCCCATAACATCACAATGTTGTGAACGAAAACCTTTAAAAATTCTAAATTTTCCATTATCCATTTTTAATGGAATATTTATTTCTATTGTTCTTTCAGGCTCTTTTAAAAGTTCATATAAACTTTCATCTAAATTTAAAATCTCACAAGACTTCTTTA
>CABRGI010000212.1 GCA_902470455.1 uncultured Parvimonas sp. | reverse complement strand
TCGTAAAAGATTTTATATATAGTAATTTTTAGGGGTGTTTATGAAGAGATTAAAAGCGTTAGGTGTAGCAATAATTTTATCTTTAGTTATTTCTTCTACTTTTTTACATTTTTATACTAAAAAGGAGAAAAAGGAGTTTGATGAATTATCCGTTCAGAATAATTCTATAAGATATAATGATTCTCCAAATAAATATAAATCTCATGATGCTATTACAAAAAATATTGGTAAGGGAACTATAATTCTTTTAGGTTCTTCTGAACTTATAGTAACAAATGATTGGAAGGAACATCCAAAACAATTATTAAATTATTCAGATAAAAATATTATGCAAATTGGTGAGGGATTTTATCAATCTATAATTCAAGCTATAACTTTGGGTTCGATTGGAGAAAAATCACCGGTAAAAACTGTTAATTTAATATTGTCTATGCAATGGTTTGAAAAAAATGGAATGAGTCCTGAAGCTTTTCAGCCTAGATTTTCAATAGATCATTTGTATAATTTATATAAAAACAAAAAAATTTCTAAAGAAACAAAAGACAAAATTTATAATAGGATTTTGGAGCTTTCAAAAAATAATAATATTCTTAGCGGAATGGTTGAAAGATTAAAAAGAGATAATCCTGTGGATAAGACAATAAACAATGCTAATGCTGAAAAGTACAAATTGATTGCAAATAGTAAGTTTTTAAAATCATATCATAGAGATGACAGTGTAAATGATAAAAAAGCTCCTGAAAGATTTGACTGGGAAAAACTTAGAAAAGAAGCACTAGATACTGCAAAAGAAGAATCTAATGAAAATAAATTTTTTATGTATAATAAATATTTTGATAAGAATTTCAGAAAAAATTTTGCAAAGTTAAAAAACTCTGCAAAGAATACAAAGTATAGAAGTGAAGAAGAATATAGAGATTTACAATTGTTTTTGGATGTTGCAAGAGATTTGGGCTTTAAAGTTAATCTTATTTTAGTTCCGCTTCAAGGACATTGGGCTGACTATACAGGTGTTCCAAAGGATGAGATAGAATACTTTTATAAAAGAATTAGAGATATTTCAGAAAAAAATAATGTAAATCTAATTGACTATAGTAAATATTCTTATACAAAATATTTTTTCAAAGATGCTACACATTTAGGAAGGCTTGGACTTTTACAATTACAGGAAGATTTATTAAAGTATAATAATGATTAAAATAAAATATATTTTAAATTCAACAAATTCTCCTAAATTATTGCAAAAAAAATTAAAATGTTATATAATTAGTAGCCAGCATATATTAAGGAGGAAATTATGGATTTAAAATCAAAGATTAGAGTTATAGAGGGATTTCCAAAAGAAGGAATCAGTTTTAAAGATATAACTACTTTAATTAGTGATGCAGAAGCTTTTAAAGAAGCTGTAAATATTATGAAAAAAAATTTAGAAAATAGAAATATAGATTATATAGTAGGACCGGAAGCTAGAGGATTTGTTTTTGGATCTGCTGTTGCGTATGCTTTAAACATTGGATTTATTCCGGTTAGAAAGCCTGGAAAGTTGCCTGGGGAAACTGTATCTTTTGAATATGCTTTAGAATATGGAACAGATGTCCTTGAAATTTGTAAAAATGCATTAAAAAGTGGAGATAGAGTTGCGATTGTTGATGATTTACTTGCTACAGGAGGAACAATTAATGCATGTGCAAAATTAATTGAATCACAGGGTGCAGAAGTTGTTTCAATGCAATTTTTAATGGAATTGACAGATTTAAAAGGTAGAGAAAAAAATAAAGAATATCAGATAAATGCTGTTTTGGAGTACAATATTTAATGAGAATAGATAAATTTTTAAAAAATTCAAGACTGATAAAGAGAAGAACAGTTGCAAAAGAGGCTTGTGAAAAAGAAAGAGTTTTTAGAAATGGAAAAGCTATGAAACCATCTGATGAAGTTAAAGTTGGAGATATTATAGAGTTGAAATTTGGAAATTCTGAAGTTAAAATTAGAGTTTTGGATATAACTGACAGCCAAAAAAAAGAAGATGCACAAAAAATGTATGAAAATCTGTAAAAGTATTGAAAATATGTAACTTTTGATATATAATTTATATTAGAAAGAGGTGATAACTTGATGAATAAGAGAAATAAAAATAGAATTAGATTTTATTGTTTAA
>CABRGI010000211.1 GCA_902470455.1 uncultured Parvimonas sp. | reverse complement strand
CTACTATATCTTTTATATTATTATTTTGTTTTAAATTATCAATAACTTTTGGTAAATCCCATGCTTGACGGCTAACTTTTGAATCTATTATAGCATTTTTAAATTCATCTTTCATTTTGTCAGAAGCTGAAAGCATTATGCTGTCTCCAATAAATGTAATATCAATTGTAGAAAGATCAATATTTTCAATATGTTCTTTTGAAGTTTCAAAATTATTTGACTGTGAATTTTCTTTGTTCTCTTTTTGTATATTTTCAAGTCTATTTTTCAATTCTTCAATGTCATCAGATTTTTGAGTAATTGATAGAATTGATGTTGAAAATATTATAAATATAGCTAAGATGCCGATTGCTGAAAAGAGATTTCTATTTTTAATATCTTCATTACATTTTTCATTTATATAGCCTAAATAATTAAATTTTCCTTCAAAAATTCTATAACTTATTTCTGCAAATATAATAGAAAATATAATTTCTATTAAGACTAAGTAGATAATTGAAATTTTATTCCATTTTAGAAAATCTCCTATGAAGATAGTTATTGGATATTGCCATAAATATAGGCTATAACTTCTTTTTCCTATTTCAGTAAAAGGAGTAAAACACAAAAATTTATTAATTATATTTTCTTTTAAAAGTGCTAAAATAACTAATATTCCAATTAAAAACGAGTAAAAATACATTCCAAATTTATAAACAATATCAAGTTTTGCATCTAAAATTATAGAAATATATATTACTAAAGAAAATAGAATAATTGAAATAATACTAATGCATATATTTTTCCTTCTAGAAAAACTTAAATTTTGTATTTCTTTTCGTGGAAATAAACATGCAAAAAAACAGCCTATTAAAAAGCTAAATGCTCTAGTATCTATCCCATAGTAAATTCTTGATACATCTATATTAGGATTGTATAGAATATACATTATCATCGCTGATATAAGTGATAATATAAAAGATAATACTGCTATACTTTTTCTTTTTAATCTAAAAGTTCTATATAATAATGATATTAAAATTGGCCATATTAGATAGAATTGAACTTCTAATCCTAAAGACCATAAATGAGTAAAAGGGTTTGGATTTCCGTGAGAGTCGAAATAAGAAAGTCCATGCATTATTTGATATATATTATTTATTCCAAAAATTGAGCTAAATAAGTTACCAACATATCCATTTAGCATACCATTAAAAAATAATAATACGAATAAGCTGACAATACTTAGCATTGGAAGAAGTGGAGTATATAATTTTAGTACTCTCTTTTTCCAAAACTTTATAATATCCAAATATTTGTGGTCATCCATTTCTCTTAAGAAATTATCAGTTACTAAATATCCGCTTAACACTAAAAAGATTACAACTCCCAAGTATCCGCCGGATACTACATGAGGAATTATATGATATAGCATTACCAAAATGACTGCTATAGCTCGAAGCCCATCAAAACTTTTAATATGATTTGTATCATTTTTTATTTTTTTGTATTTTTTTGAAAAATTTCTTATTTTTATTTGTTCTAATTTATCTAAATTTATATTGTTAATTATATCTTTTAAGTATTTCATTTTTTATCCTTCATAATTTTGTTCATTAGAGATTATAACAGAAAATAAAATAAAAGCAATTACAAAAATGTTACAATTTAGGGCTTTTTCTAATGTTTTAAATTAAAAAAATCTATCAATTTCCATTTAGGAAATGAATTTGTAAAAAATTTTTATAAGTACAACCATATATAAGTTATTAAATTGCTTTTTAAATAAAACATCTCCACAAATAAATAAAAAAAATTTTTTAAATTTTACAAAAAAACTTTATTTTTTTCTTATTTGGGTATATAATATCTGTAAATGATAAAATAATAGGAGGATAAAAATGAAAGATTTTAAAAGTTTAAATGTTTATTTATCAGACATCGCAGTTATGACAACTAAATTGCATAATTTGCATTGGAATGTAGAAGGAAGAAATTTCTATCAAACACATATTTTTACAGAAGGATTATATGACAAATTCTTTGAATGGTATGATGAAGTTGCTGAAGCAATTAAAATGAGAGGTGGATTCCCATTTGCATCATTAAAAGAATATGTTGCTAATGCTACTGTTAAAGAATTAGAATCTAAGAAGGTAACAGTTGATGAAGTTAACGAAATAGTTATGAATGACTTAGT
>CABRGI010000210.1 GCA_902470455.1 uncultured Parvimonas sp. | reverse complement strand
ATTGAAATTATTATAAAACAAATGCTTTCTAAAGTTAAAATAGATACTTCAGGAGATACTAATTTCTTAGAAGGAAGTTTAGTTCCTTTCAGAGAAGTAGAAGCTGTTAATAGAGAAATGCTTGAAGAAGATAAGATGCCGGCTACATTTGATAATGTATTACTTGGTATTACAAAGGCTTCTCTTGCTACTGAAAGTTTCTTATCAGCAGCATCATTCCAAGAAACTACTAGAGTTTTAACTGACGCTTCTATTAAAGGAAAAGCAGATGGATTAATAGGATTAAAAGAAAATGTAATCTTAGGTAAACTTATCCCTGCCGGAACTGGTATGAAAGTTTATAAATCAATTGAAATTGACTATGAAACAATGGAAGAAGAAGATAGACTTGCTAGAGAAGCTGCTATTGAACATACTGAATCTGAAGAAAATCTTGGATTTGATGATTTAGATGAAAAAGAAGCAGTAGAAGTAGAAACTGAAACTGAATCAGAAATTGAAACAGAAGAAGTTGAAATAGTTGAAGAATAATATTTAGAGTCGGAAAAGTTTTCCGACTCTTTCTATAGAGTGAGGCGTAAGATGAAAAAGGCTTTGATTTTAACTGCATCTTTTGGCGGGGGACATAATAAAGCTGCAAATAATATTAAAGAAAAACTAGAACAAAGAGGTTTTGATGTTGAAGAAATAGATTTATTAAAAGAAATTTCGGAAAAGTTAGATAGTTTACTAGTTGGTGGATATTTGGGAATTGTAACAAAAACACCTGAAATTTATGGGCTTATATATAAGGGAACAAATATTACACAGTCACAAAATATTTTTTCAAAACCTATTTTAAATATTTTGAGTAATAAAATATTACCTATTTTAGAAGAAAAAAAACCAAATGTAGTTATTGGAACTCATGTTTTCGCTATAGGGGTAATGGAACATATAAAGCAAAAAAAATATTATGAAGTTCCATTTATTTCCGTAATTACTGATTATATAACTCATAAGATGTATTTTAGCGACTATGTTGATTATTATATAGTCGCAAGTGAATTTACAAAAAATAGAATGATAGATGATGGAATAAAAGAAAATAGAATTTGTGCATATGGAATTCCTATTAGTGATAGTTTTAAAGAAAGACATTATGAAAAAAAAGATGGGTTTAATATTTTATCAATATTTGGAACTTTAGGAATGAATGATTTTTCTGAATATATAATGCCTATCCTTGACATTTCAAACGATATAAAGCTTACTATGGTTTGTGGCAAAAATGAAGAATTAAAAGAAAAATTAGAAAAAAAATATAGTCTTTTTGTAGATGAAAATAGACTTGAGATTTTAGGTTATACTAATGAAATAGCAAGACTTATGGAAGAAAATCAACTTTTAATTACTAAACCAGGGGGTCTTACGGTTACTGAGGCAATAGTTAAAAATATTCCTCTAATAATTCCATTTTTTATTCCTGGGCACGAAGAAGAAAATAAGAATTTTGTTGTTGAGGAAGAAATTGGTGTCTATGCTAATGGTATTGATGCAGTTGTAAAGGAGATAAAAAAGTTTTACAAGAATAGAAGAAAAATAGAATATATGGCTTTGAATATGAAAGATATATCTAATGGATTTTCTGTAGATAAGATTGCAGAATTAGTTGAAAAAATAAGTTAAATTAATTGACAAAAATGTTTTCTTATAGTATAATTCAGTGTGGAAAGAGATTTTTAGGAGGTTTTATATGAAAATTAAAAAATATTTACTTTCTGCTATGGCTATATTCCTAATGGGTTCAATGGTTGCTTGTCAATCAAAACCGGCTGAAAATAAGAAAGCAGAAGAAAAGAAAGAAGAACCAAAGATTGAAAAGGCTTCTGAAGAAGAAAAAACTGCAACTATAAAAGCATTAGAAGCTCAAAAAGCTATTGAATTAGAAATTCCTAATTTAAAGGATTCTGACAAAGAAAGTATTCAAAAGAAATACGAAAATTTAATTGCTCAAGTTAAAGAAGACAAAATTGGAAAAGAAGAAGTGGTTAAATTAGGAAAAGCTGCTGAAAATTACGTTAAAAACGTAAAAGAATCAAGAGGCGAAAAAACTGAAGAAAAAAAATAAGATAATATTTTTAATGAGAGTTTATTAACTCTCATTTTTTTATGGGGAATAACAAGGTTGTGAGTGTCAATCTGTTGTGAAGCATCATAGAAGAGATTAGACACACGTTGCT
>CABRGI010000209.1 GCA_902470455.1 uncultured Parvimonas sp. | reverse complement strand
CAGAAGCTCCAACATTTGAAGTCATAATAATTACGGTATTTTTAAAATTTACAGTTTTTCCTTGGGAATCTGTAAGTCGGCCATCATCAAGAATTTGAAGTAGCATATTAAATACATCTGGATGAGCTTTCTCAATTTCATCAAATAAAACTACACTATATGGTTTTCTTCTAACAGCTTCTGTTAAATATCCACCCTCTCCATATCCTACATATCCTGGAGGAGATCCAACTAGTTTTGAAACTGTATGTTTTTCCATATACTCACTCATATCAATTCTAATCATATTTTCCTCAGATTCAAATAATAGATTAGCTAAAGATTTTGCTAAATATGTTTTTCCAACACCTGTTGCTCCAACAAAAATAAAACTTCCTATAGGTTTGCTACCTATTGAGACACCAGCCCTTGATCTTTTAATAGCATTAGTAACTCTATCAATAGCAGTTCCTTGACCTATAACCACATTCTTTAAATTTTCAGAAAGAGATAAATATTTTTGACTTTCTTTAGCAGTTAATCTATTAACAGGAATTTTGCTCCAGTCTGATACAATTTTTGCAATATCATCATATTTTAAAGTTAAATTTTCATTATTTTTCTTTTCTTTTTTTATATCTTTAAGTTTTTTTATCTCTTCTAAGTTTTGTTCATATCTATTTTTACATTCTTGAGCTTTTAAAAATTCTTGATTTTTAACAAATTGTTTTATATCAGCTTTTAATTGTGAATTTTCATCCTTTAACAAAATAATATCATCAGGATTCAAATACGATTTTATTCTTAATACAGATCCAGCCTCATCTATCAAATCAATAGCTTTATCTGGCAAAAATCTATCTGTTAAATATCTATGAGATAATTCAGCTGCGGCTTTAATAGCTTCATCAGTTATTACTATCCCATGATGATTTTCATATTTTTCTTTAAGACCTAACAGTATATTTATAGTCTGGCTAACTGTTGGCTCTAAAACTTCTATAGGCTGTAATCTTCTTTCAAGTGCAGAATCTTTTTCTATATGCTTCCTATATTCATCAATAGTTGTAGCTCCAATTAATTGAATTTCCCCTCTTGCTAAAAATGGCTTTAAAATATTTGCTGCATCAATAGAGCCTTCGCTACCTCCTGTACCTACGATATTATGAAATTCATCTATAAATATTATTACATTTTTATTTTTCATTATATCATTTAAGGTATCTTTAACTCTCTTTTCAAAATCTCCACGATATTTACTTCCCGCAAGCATTGCTGGTAAATCTAAACTATAAATAGTTTTATTTTCTAAAAATTCCGGAACTTTACCTTCAATAATACGAAGTGCGAGACCTTCAACAATAGCAGTTTTCCCTACTCCAGCTTCTCCAATCAAAATTGGATTATTTTTTGTTCTTCTTAATAAAATTTGTAAAATTCTATCTATTTCTTTATCTCTACCTATTACTTGATCAATTTTACCATTTTTTGCTCTTTCATTTAAATTAACAGTATATTTTTCTAATGCTTCTGATGTTTTTTCTCCACTTTCTACAGTATCATTTCCAAAATTTATTTTTTCTTTTATATCTACTAAAATTTTTTCGGGGCTTACATTAGATTCAACTAAAATTTTATAAGCAAAACAATCTTTTTGTTCCATTAAAGAAATTAAAAGATGGCAAGGTAAAACTTGAACATTATCAGATTCCATTGCAATATTGATTGCATTATCAACAATTTTTTTAGCGTTTTTAGATAGCTTACTTGCAACATTGTTAAAATCTCCAATACCTTTTTTATCTAGTATATAACTTTTTAAGTAATTATAATTTGCACCTGCAGAAACAAGACTTTCTGTTTCTCTACTATTTATTTTTAAAAATGCTAATAGGATATGCTCAGTACCAATATAATCATTTTTTAAATAAAATGCTTCATTTACAGCATATCGAATAAACTCATCAACACTTCTAATTACATTTTCATACATAAAATCACCTCTTTTATATCAATCTATTAACAACATTTAAAAGTTCCTGTTTACTATCTAATTCACTTAAAAAGGTTGAATTTCTTACTGCCATTAGACATTCATATAGAATTTTTATATCATAATCAACTATTAGTTCTAAACTTTGTAGTAAAATACATAGTGAAATATATTTACTAACTATATACGGTGTTATATTTTCTTTACCTATCAAAATATTTTTATATTTTTCATATTTTTCTCTATAATAGTCAGTTTTTATTCCTAAAAGT
>CABRGI010000208.1 GCA_902470455.1 uncultured Parvimonas sp. | reverse complement strand
TTCTCATTATAAGGAGCTGAAAATCTTATATAATTTCTTGTATATCCTACAAGTCTATTTCCATTAATATTTTCTTCAAAAAGAACTTCATGTTTTTCTGAAAGTTCTTTTTTCAAAAATTCTGTTGTCATATCCTTTGCCAATAGAATTAATTCATTACTTCTAAATTTCTTTACATTTCCGTCAACCTGTTCTTTAAAATCATGAGCAGGAGTTCCCTTTCGTTTTGAATATTTAAAAACATGAATTTTAGAAAATCCAATTTCTTTTACAAAATTAACTGTTTCTTTAAAATCTATATCATTTTCTCCAGGAAATCCTACAATAATATCAGTTGTAAGAGCAACATTTGGAAAAATTTCCTTAATCATTAAAACTTTTTTTCTATACATATCCGTTGTATATCTTCTATTCATAAGTTTTAAAATTTTATCACAACCGCTCTGTAATGATAAATGGAAATGTTCACAAACTTTTTTACAATTCTTTAATCTCTCTAGAAAATCTTTAGAAATAATTCCCGCTTCTATTGAACTAAGTCTTATTCTGTCAAGATTTTCAATTGTAGATAATTTTTCTATAACATCAATAAGTCTAGTATCATTTCCTAAATCAAGTCCATAAGATCCAACGTGAATACCTGTAATTATAACTTCCTTATATCCATTATTTGCGAGCTTCACAGCTTCTTCATAAATATCATCAATGGGTCTCGACTTAATCGGACCTCTTGCATAAGGAATAATACAATATGTACAAAACATATTACAGCCCTCTTGAATTTTTATATATGCTCTTGTTTTGCTCTCTTGATTTTCTATAGATAATACGTCAAACCCACAATCCTTTGTAAGTTCTGAAACGATATTAAACTTTAAATTCGATTTCTTCGATTCTTCACATAATTCAACTATTCTAGCTCTATTTTTTGTTCCAATTATTACATCAACATCTTCGATTGCAGAAATCTCATCAGGAGCAACCTGTGAATAGCAACCTACAACAGCTAAAATAGCATCTTTATTTAACTTTTTGGCTCTAGAAATAAATTGTCTTGATTTTCTATCGCTTAAATTAGTAACAGTACAAGTATTTATAACATAGACATCACATATATCATCTTCATTACAAATTTCATAACCTCGTTTCTTAAATAACTCCTGCATAGCTTCAGTTTCATACTGATTAACTTTGCACCCCAGAGTTAAAAAACTAACTTTATTCATAAACCTCCTACATAAATTCATATTGTAAAATTGAAAGTAAATTTATGCCTGCAGTTTCCGTTCTTAAAATCCTAACTCCAAGTCCAATACTGAAAGCTCCATTATTTGTTAAAAATTCAATTTCTTCTCTTTCAAAACCGCCCTCTGAGCCAATTAAAATAAATATATCTTTACCGGAATTTTCTGATTTTATTTTCGTAATTACATCCCTTAAAGAAATATTTTTATCCTCTTCATAAGCTACAAGTAAGTAATTATCTCCTACAAAATTTATAATATCCTTAAATTGAATTAATTCATTAATTTTAGGAACAATTAATCTCTTTGATTGCTTTGATGCCTCATAAGAAATTTTTTGCAATCTTTCAATTTTTTTATTCTCTTTTTTCTCATCAATTTTTACGATACATCTTTTAGAATTTACCAAAGTTATATCATAAACTCCAAGTTCAACCGCTTTTTGAACTATTAAATCCATTTTTTCACCCTTTGCTAAACATTGCAATAGATGAATTTTAACTTTTGATTCAGTATTTTCTGAAATTTTTTCCAAATTATATACTGAAATATATTTATCACAAATCTCTATATTCCCAATATAAAGCTCTCCTAAAACTACTACCTCAATTTTTTCATCCTCTGTAATTCTAAGAACTTTCTTTATATGATTATAGTCATCTCCATATATTTTAACTTTACCATCCAATATAGGCTCATCAGTAAAAAATCTATGCATTTTTTCTCCTTGCAATAACACAAACCCAATCTTTGTTTTTGTTTACTTCCAAAATTTCAAAATTATTTTTTAACAAGGCATTTTCAACATCGGAATACTTTTCTTCAATTATTCCTGAACCGATGAAAATTCCTTCAGATTTTATAAATTTACTTATATCATCTAATAATTTTACTAAAATATGTGCAAGAATATTAGCAACTATTACATCCGCTTTTGAATTTAATTTTTCACATAAATCTCCATGATGAACTATAATTCTATCCTCAACTTTATTTAACTTTGCATTAT
>CABRGI010000207.1 GCA_902470455.1 uncultured Parvimonas sp. | reverse complement strand
ATATTTGTAAGTTTATTTTTGATAAAAAATGTTTTTTTTAGTAAAAATCTTAATAATGATATAATGGTTTTGGAAAATCCAAAAACATATGACTTAAATCTTTCTTCAAAAGCATTAGTTATAAAGGATGAGTATCTATATTATATTGGTAAAAGTAATATTGAAGTAGATAATTCGAAAATTGGAGTTAATAAAGAAATAGGTGAAGTCGATGTTTCACAAATTGATCAAAATCTTAAAGATTATTTGTCTGAAAAAGTTCAGTTGTTGAAAAATCAAACTGACAGTAAGGAATCTAATAAAGATTCTAAAATAGATTTAGAAAATATTTTGAAATTTGTTCGAGATAAAGATTTTGCAAGAACCTTTGAAATACTTTCAAGTGAGCAGAGTAAAATTGCTTTTGGGAAAAAATATAGCTCAGATAAACTTTTCAGATATTCATTAATAAATGATACTATCAATACAGGAAAAATTGTTTCTAAAAATTCCGGAGTTGTATTAAATAAAATCGACGGCCTGGAGAATGTATATGATTTTTCTGTTATAGAATCTATAGATGAAAAAGATTTTAACTTTGATAGTTCTAATAGTATTTCAAGTATTGATGGAATAAAAATTGTAGATAATTTGAAATATTATTTATGTATTAGAGTTAAAAAAGGGACTTTGGAAGATATAGATGTGGAAAAGAAAATAAAGGTCAATATAGGAGATTCGGTTGCTACAGGAATAATTAAAAGGCTAAAGACAGGCGAAGAATATGATTTAATAGTTGCTGAATTTTCATCAGCTTTCAATGAAATTTCAGATAAGAGATTTATTGATTTAAATGTAATAAAGACTGTTTATAGTTCTTATGAACTTCCAATAACTGCTCTTATATCTCAAGATGATGAGTACTATGTTTTGACTGTAGATTCTTTTAATAATATAACAAGAGTAAAGGTTAAAGTTAACTATATTGATAAAGTAAATTCAAAAGTTTATATTGATTCAAAAAATGGTTCAGTTGGAATTTTTTCTAATATATTGAAAGATGCAAGTAAATTTAAAGAAGGTGCAATTTTAAAGTAATGAAAGCAAATATAGATAATATACGAGAAAAAATATCTCTAGCTTGTAAAAATTCAGGCAGAGATGAAAATGAAATATTTTTATTACCTGTTTCAAAGACAGTTGATGTTGGAAAAATTGAAGAAGCAATAGACTTAGGATTTTATTCGTTTGGAGAAAATAAAGTTCAAGAAATTTTAAAAAAATACGAATATTTTGAAGGAAAAATTAAATTTCATATGATTGGACATCTTCAAACAAATAAGGTAAAATCTATAATTGATAAGGTTGAGTTAATACATTCTTTAGATAGAATTTCGCTTTTGGATAAATTGGAAGCGGAAGCTAAAAACAAAGGAATTATCGTTAATTGTTTAGTTGAAGTGAATATTGGAAAAGAAGAAAGTAAATCAGGAATTTTTGAAGAGGATGTTCTTGATTTTGTAAAAGAAGTTTCGAAAAGAGATAATGTTTTTGTAAATGGACTTATGACAGTTGCTCCATATTGTGAAAATGTGGAAGATACTAGAGTTTATTTTAAAAAGATGAAATCATTATTTGATGAAATTTCAAAACTTAATTTAAAAAATATAGATATGAAGATATTATCTATGGGAATGAGTAATGATTTTACTGTTGCTATAGAAGAAGGCTCAACTCTTATTAGGATTGGAACTTCAATTTTTGGAGAAAGAGATTATGGATTTGTTTAAAATAATAAAGCTTATAATTAGAAAATTTTAAATTTTCATTTGTTATAAAAAATATAAAAAAATTAGGAGGATTATTATGGCAGGTTTTATGGACAAAATTAAAAAATTTGTTGGAAGTGATGACTTGGATGACGAATATGAAGATTATGAAGAAGAGGAAGTTGTAGAAAAACAAGCTAAATCAGTAGGAGAAAGTTATGCTAGAAGTGCTAGCAATAAATTAGCTTTTGAAAAGGAAAAATCTAATATAGTTACTATGCCAAATATTAGTAGATTTTTGATTTCTATTAGAGAACCAATTACTTTTGATGATGGAACACAAGTTTTAGACGATGTTTTAAAAGGAAAAGTAGTTGTTTTAAATTTAGAAATGTTGGAAGTTGATAAGAAAAGACAAATTTTTGATTTTGTAAGCGGAGGAATTTATTCTCTATCAGGAAAAATCCAAAAAGTTACAAAAGATATTTTTATCTTAGCTCCTAAGGGA
>CABRGI010000206.1 GCA_902470455.1 uncultured Parvimonas sp. | reverse complement strand
ATAATATTCCGATTTATGCAGAGAGTACGGGTGGATATTTTGATACTTTTGAAGTTGATACTATAATTAACTTACTTAAAATTATAGATAATCCTATGCAGGATATTCCTTTAATTTCTGTAATGTATTCTCCAATTTATAATTTTACATCAAAAGAATTGAGCGAAATAAGACTTGTAGATAGAGAATTAAAATTTTATGAGCTTTTAATAAAAATTTTAGAAGATGAAGACGTAGAAATTAGAATAAGTTTAAAAGAAAAAATTTCAAAATTTATTTCTGATTTAAAATTATTTATAGAAAAAAAATCTTTAGTTTCTGCTGATGAATTAATATGGTTTTTATACAAATATACAGGATACTATAATTATGTCGGACTTTTGGATATGGGAGAGCAGAGAAAAACAAATCTGATGTTACTTTTCGAAAAGGCGAAAAACTATGAAAAAAATTCTTATAAAGGATTATTCAATTTTGTAAATTATATTCAAAAAATCAGTTTAAAAAGTGATGTTTCAGAGGCAAAATTAATTTCTGAAGATGCGAATGTAGTTAGAATTATGAGTATTCATAAGAGCAAGGGCTTGGAATTTCCTATTGTATTTCTCGTAAATACGAATAAGAAATTTAATTTCAGAGCTGACGACAGCAATTTAGTTTTACATCAAAAACTTGGTTTCGGTGCAGTTGTTTATGATATGGATAAAAAAACTTCTTTCAACAGCATTATGAAGAAAAAAATTGAAAAATTCAAAAAGAATGAACAAATTGCTGAAGAAATGAGGCTTCTTTATGTTGCAATGACAAGAGCAAAGGAAAAACTTATAATAACTGGAAGAGTAAAAGATTATGAGAATTTAAAAGAAGAAATAAGCTCCGGAATTGATGAAAGAGGAAATATAAGTAATTATAAAATTCTAAAAATAAATAATTATCTTGATTGGATATTAAGTTCTATTGATAATCTTACAGTTTATGGAAAGAGTTTGAATTGTCTGGGAAGAGAAGAAAACTTTTTGGGAAATGAGGACTTGAAATTTCAATTAAATGTAAATACTAAAACAGAGGAATTTATAGAATATCAAAGAATTAAAGAAGAAGTTAAAACAAATAAAATTATTTCAGACAACGACACTTTAGAAATTAAAAAAGAAATGCGAACTGTTAAACAATTTTTGGAGGATAGATTTAACAAAGAATATGTTTATAAAAATGTTTTAAACAAGCCTTCAAGCATTACTGTTTCTGAAATTAAAAAGATGATTCAGGAAGAAGACGAAGAAAAACATCAAAAATATTATAAAGAAAATTTTGCTTTAAAAACTCCGTCATTTATTCATCAAGGAGAAGAAAAAGTTGGATTTAATTCTGCAGAAAAAGGAACTATTTTCCATTTGGCTATGCAACTTCTAGACTTTTCAAAATTTGATACAGAAGATGTTTCAAAAATAAGAGAAGTAAAGTTGCAAATAAATTCATTCGTTGAAAAAAATATTATGAGTTTGGACGAAGCAGAAACGATAAATATTAATTGGATTGTAAAATTTATTCAGTCTGATATTTTTAAAGAAATTTACATTGCAAATAAATCTGAAAAATTATTTAAAGAAAAAGCCATTGACTATAATATAAAATTGAAAAATATATTTAGAGATGAAAATATTTCAGAAGACGAAAAAGTTATGGTAGTTGGAATAATTGACCTTTTCTTTGAAAATGAAAACGGGGAAATAATTTTGTTGGATTATAAGACGGATTATGTAACAAAAGAAAATCTTGAAGAAGTAAAAGAAAGATATAAAGTACAATTGGATTTGTATAAATCTGCAATTGAAGATATTTCCGGAAAAAAAGTTGCCAAAAAGGGATTATATTTATTTGGAATAAATGAATTTGTTGAAATTTAGCAAAAATCAAAGTCAAAACTTGACTTTGATTTTTTAATGAGATAAAATATGATTATATATGAGAAATATGTAAAATTATATTAAATTCAGGAAAATGAATTATATAATTGATAAAATCATTAAAACATTTTATTTAGGTATAATTATATGGAAATAATATAAGTAGGGAGTTGGGGGAATTAATGAAGTCATTCATTCAAGTTTTTAAGAATTGTATCAATAAAAAAATAATTGTTATATTTGCTTCTTTGATTGTATCACTAGACAGATTAATTTTAATTTCAATATTTCCATTAATTATAACAATAAAGAGAAAAGAAGATATAATCGTTTTATTATATATTTTATTGTTTTTTA
>CABRGI010000205.1 GCA_902470455.1 uncultured Parvimonas sp. | reverse complement strand
ATTTTCTTTATTACCAAATTTATCTGTACCAGCTAGTAAAGTTATTGAATTTACTTCACCATCTTCTAGTCCTAAAAAACTTTTCATTTGATTAATATATATTTCTAATGAATCGCAAAGCAATTCTTCATCTATTGCAAGTTCTTCTTTTTCTTCTTCAGAAAATGAATGTAAATACTCTGCAAATGATAAATGTTTACTATTTGAAATATCAAAGTTATTTTCTTCAAAAAAAACTTCAACAAAAGGATAATTTTCAATTAACTTTTCTATTTTTAGATTACGCATTTTTATCCTCCAATTTCATTTTTTTAATATTTCCCATTTGATATTTTGCACCTATTTTCTTTTCTCCCAAGCAGTAGGAACATAGAGCTGTTGGCATCGCAAATTTCAACTCCATACCATTTACTGTATTTATTGAGTTACTTTCATCATACAGTAATGTACTTAATTCATAAGTTCCTTGTCCTGTAAGTCCATTTATATTCATAACTATAGCACTTGGATTAACAGATGCAACTCTTGAAGAAAAAACTTCCCTTTCAGCCTGAGAAACAATATCTCCTTTAGTTATAACAACATAATCAGCACTTTTTAACATAGGACCTATTTTTTTAGGTGTATTAATTCCAGATAGATTATCAATAACACAAACTGCTTTTATATTTTTTATATAGGGTGAACATCTATTGCAAAGTCCGGCAGATTCTGTAATTAAAATATCTAATTTATTACTTATTCCCCATTGTACAACTTCTTCAATATTTGAAACAAAGAAATGATCTGGGCATAATGCTCCTGAAAGACCTTTTCTTACTAAAATATTATTTTTTTCATAAATCAAATCATCATCAGTATATAAACAATCAAATTTAACTACTCCTGCTTTAATTCCTCTATTTTTTAAATTTTCAATTGTTTTTACTATTACACTGGTCTTTCCAGATGAAGGAGGACCAGATACTACTACTAAATTCATATAAACCTCTATTTTATTATTTCTTCATTGAATTTTTTTTCAGATTCTTTCATAATTTTTACTATATCATTATCGTAAATAAAATCCCATCCACAGAATAAAAATCTGTAATCTTCTTCTAACATATTATCTACTCCATATACTGTAGTAGGAAATTTACCATTTGAAGAAAGTAATTTTCCAACATTTTCACTTCTAAAAAATTCAATTACCTTTTTAACACTATTATTATCTTTTTTAGCCAATAAAAATACAGGACTGATAATAGCCCCATCCTTAGGCCAAACCATCTTAAGTGCAGAACTTCTTGAAACCATTTGTGTAAAGAAATATGGTGTTATACTAACAATAGGATTATTTTTTGAATCACCTTTTTTCTTCACCATTTCAGCAGGATGAAGACTCTTTTTATAAACTTTAGCCAATGCTTTTATTCCTTCAACACCCCATTTTGAAAATATAGTTACAACCAAAGCATTAAACATATCTAAATCAGATAATGGTATAGCTACACTATCCTCATAATTACCACTAAATAGTAATTCTTCCCATGAAGTTGGTATCTTTTTACCATTAAGATTATTTTCATTGACTAGAAATACACAGGGAACTACTGCTATAATATCATATATATTATTTGGATCTCTTAAACAAATTTTTTCATTATCAAAATCTTTATTAATCTTTCTAGGTTCAACATAGAAATTTTTATCTTCAAAATAATTTGAAAATTTTTCTTTATCAAAGAATAATTCAAACCCTGCTGAAATCATTATATCTGCAACTTTATTAATATCTTTTGAATTAATATCAGACTCAATCCAATCAATCCCTAAATTTGCAGATTTTAATTCATAACCTATATTTAATCCATTTTCTTTTTCCTCTTCAATAAACTTATCTAAAGCCTCTAAAATAGGAATTTTTAAAGGGCATGGTAACACACCTTTTACTATAACATCTCCTGTAACCTCTTTTTCTTCAACTAGAGATTTATCAACTGAGCTATGTTCATCGTTCAAAAATAAATCTAGTTTTTCCTCAAAAGCTGCTTTATTTATTCCTATAACCTTTAAAGCCATATTAAGCGAAACCATTTTACCCATTGTTTTTAGCATTTTTTCATTTTTTAATTGATCAAAACCATTATTAATAAAAAATTGTAATAGTTTTTCATTACCATTTAAAATATTATATAATTTATCATCAAAATTTATTTTTTTCATAATTACCTCCAATCAATGTAATAATTTTACAACAAGTCTAAAAATATATATGTTGCAAAT
>CABRGI010000204.1 GCA_902470455.1 uncultured Parvimonas sp. | reverse complement strand
CCAATCTTACTTAGCACCGGAATGTGTTGTAGCTTCTACAATTAAAAAAGTAAATGAAGCTATTAAGAGTGTTGGTAAAGATTTATATGAAGGAAAATTCAGAGGTGGAGAAACTATTGAATTTTCACTAAAAACAAATGGTGTTGACGTTGCATATGGAAAAGAAGATCAATTAAAGATTAAAATTCCAAATGAACTAAAACAAAAAATCGAAGAATTAAAGAAGAGTATAGCTGAAGGTAAAATTACAGTACCTACAGAAGTAAAATAAATTATTTAATAAAAGGAAGCGAAAGCTTCCTTTTTCAGTTAAAATAACTTTATTGATGTTTACCTTTTGTTAGTAATATTATATAATATTATTATTAAATAAAAATAAGGAGATTATCAAATGAAAAATGAATTAATTCTTGTTGTTGATTTTGGAGGACAATATAATCAATTAATTGCCAGAAGAGTAAGAGATCTTAATGTGTATTGCGAAGTTGTTCCATACAATAAAGCAGTTAATGAAATAAAAATAAAAAGACCTATAGGAATAATATTTACTGGTGGACCTAATAGTGTTTATGACGAAAATGCGCCAAAAATTGAAAAAGAAATTTTTGAATTTAATATTCCTATTTTAGGATTATGTTATGGAATGCAATTAATTTCTCAAACTTTTGGTGGAGTTGTTGAAAAGGCTGACAAAAAAGAATTTGGAAAAACTTTATGTATTAAAGATAAAAATTCAAAACTAATTTCAAATATGAAATCTGAAACAACAGTTTGGATGAGTCATCAAGACCAAATTGTAAAACTTCCAAAAGGATTTGATTGTATTCAACATACTGATACATGTCCTTATGCCGGAATAGAAAATGAAGAAAAGAAAATTTATGCAGTTCAATATCACCCAGAAGTTAATCACTCAGAAGAAGGAAAAGAATTAATAAAATCATTCCTTTATGATATTTGTAATGCAAGTGGCGATTGGACAATGCAAAACTTTATGAATGAACAAATACAAAAAATAAAACAAACTGTTGGAGATAAAAAAGTTTTATTAGCTCTTTCAGGAGGAGTGGACTCTTCTGTTTGTGCATCATTACTTTCAAAAGCTATTGGAAGTCAATTAACTTGTGTATTTGTTGATACTGGACTTATGAGAAAAAATGAAGGTGATGAAGTAGAAGAAGCCTTTAAAAATGATGAATTAAATTTTGTAAGAGTAAATGCAAAAGACAGATTTTTAGAAAAACTTAAAGGAGTTACAGAACCTGAGCAAAAAAGAAAAATAATTGGAGAAGAATTTATTAGAGTTTTCGAAGATGAAGCTAAAAAAATAGGTCAAGTAGATTACTTAGCACAAGGAACAATATATCCGGATGTTATAGAATCAGGACTTGGAGATGCAAAAGTTATAAAATCACATCACAATGTAGGTGGACTTCCGGATGTTGTAGATTTTAAAGACTTAATAGAACCTTTAAGAGATTTATTCAAAGATGAAGTAAGAAGATTAGGTTTAGAGCTTAAAATGCCTGAATATTTAGTTTTCAGACAACCATTCCCGGGACCTGGTTTAGGAATAAGAGTAATGGGAGAAGTAACAGAAGAAAAATTGGAAATTTTAAGAAATGCTGATGCAATATTTAGAGAAGAAATAGCAAAAGCGGGAGAAGATAAAAATATTAGCCAATATTTCGCAGTTATTACAAACAACAAAACAGTTGGAGTGATGGGAGACTTTAGAACATACGACTACACCCTAGCTTTAAGAGGAGTTACAACAACAGACTTTATGACAGCTGATTGGGCAAGAATTCCTTACGAAGTATTGGATAGAGTTTCAGTAAGAATAGTAAACGAAGTAGAAAATATAAACAGAATTGTCTATGACATAACAAGCAAACCACCAGCAACAATTGAGTGGGAATAGTTGAAAAGTGAGGATATGCTGTGAGAAGTGTACGAATAAAAAATTTAAGAAGTTTAATTGATACAAAAGAAATGGATTTAAAACTAATTAATGTTTTGGTAGGTGAAAATAGTTCAGGTAAAAGTACATTTTTAAGATTTTTTCCTTTAATAAAACAATCATTGAGAAAAAAAGTTAATGGACCTATATTGTGGACTGGAGATAATGATGATTATGTTGATTTTGGTAGTTTTAAAGAAGCTGTAAATAATACACAAGGTGAAAAAGAAATAAAATTTAAATTCAATTTTGATTTTTATAAAAAAAGTATAATATCTAATCATAGATTCAATAATAATGAAATAACTAATGTTGAAATCCAATTTTCTTTATCTAAATTTAAGAAAAATGATTATGATTA
>CABRGI010000203.1 GCA_902470455.1 uncultured Parvimonas sp. | reverse complement strand
ATAATTAATATACCGCAAATATTTATTTCATAATCAAATTAAAATCTTGTTTTAATTATAAAAATTTCAATTATCATAAATAGAATAAAAATTTTTTACTTATTTTTAAATATAAATCATTTTATTTCTTACTAAATTTATTTCAAATTAAAATATTGATAATGTATATCAAAAGTGCTATAATAATATTATAATCAAAGTTAATTATTAGGAGGTATTTATGTTTTTAGTTGTTAAAAATTTAAACAAATCTTATGGAACAAATGAAAATAAAATTTCTGTCTTAAAAGATATAAATTTTTCTTTGGAAAAAGGAGCACTTTGTACTCTATTGGGACCTTCAGGTTCTGGAAAGTCAACTTTGCTTAATACTATTGGCGGACTTGAAAAAATTGACAGCGGATCTATCATAATAAATGAATGTGAAATTTCCGATTTAAAACAAAATGCTCTTTCAAATTTTAGAAGAAAATATTTAGGTTTTATTTTTCAATTTTATAATCTGATTCCAGATTTAACTGTAACAGAAAATATTCAAGTAGGTTCCTTTATACATAACGATCCTATGGATATTGAAAAATTAATAAAAGATTTAGGTCTATGGGAACATAAAAATAAATATCCTAGACAATTATCAGGTGGACAACAACAAAGATGTGCAATAGGCCGTGCTTTAATAAAAAAACCTGAAATACTGCTTTGTGATGAGCCTACGGGTGCTTTGGATTATAAAACTTCAAAGGATATTTTATCCCTACTTCAAAAAATAAACAAAGAGTATGAAACTACAATTATTCTTGCAACTCACAATGAAGAAATAACAAAGATGTCTAATATAATTATAAGACTTAAGGACGGCATTATATCTCAAGAAATAAAAAACGAAAAGGTAATGAATGCACAAGAATTGGAGTGGTAGTATGAGAAACTTAAATAAAAGAATTTTCAGAAGTTTAAAATCTCAATGGTCAAAAAACTTATTGCTTTTTATCCTTATGTGTTCTATGATTTCCGTAACTTCAGGTGTGTTGGTTGCATCAGGAAGTATAAAGACTATATATTATGAACTTATGTCTAAAGGAATTGTAGAAGACGGAAAATTATTATTTGCCTTTAATCCGACAGATGAAATTATAAAATCTATTGAAGATGAAAATGTAAAAGTTGAAAAATCTCCTTATGTTGATGCAAAAATCGATGAAATTAAAGATGATAAAGATGAAAAGACAATCAGGCTCTATACAAATAGAAAAAATATAAATCTTCCAGTTATAAATGAAGGTGTTCTTGCAAAAAATAAAAATGAAATAGCTATAAATAATTTATTTGCTAAAAACAATGATTTAAAAATCGGCGATACTATAACATTTCAAAAAGAATTTTTTAAAGACAATAAGGAACATACTTTCAAAATAGTTGGATTCGTTGCTCTTCCGGATTATAATTCATCATTTCAAAAACATAGCGATTTAATCTTTAATGCAACAGATTTTGGAACAGGATTGATATCCGAAGATGAAAAAGATATTTTTAATGAAAGCAAATTAAAATATCAACTTTCTTATAGATTTAATGATAGAAATCTAAATGAAAAAGAAATTGACGAAAAGAATAAAGATATAGTAAAATCTGCAAATAAATCAAAAACAGTTTTGGAGCAGATTACAAAAAAAGACAATAATGCCATAAGTTATTTGATAGACGATATGGGCGGAGATAGACCTATGATGATTGTAATGCTATGTCTTATGGTAATTTTACTAAGCTTTATATTTGCACTTTCCATTGTAAGTAAAATACAGGAAGAATCCGAAATAATCGGAATACTACTTGCAAACGGATATAAAAAATCGGAACTTGTTTTAAATTATATTGCAAATTCAGTAATAATAACTTTTTTGGCAGCAGTTTTAGGTAATATTTTAGGTTACACATATTTTACAGATTCATTCAAAGATGTTTACTACAAATCATTTAACTTGCCTAACTTTACCCCTAATTTCAACTTGGAAGCATTAATAATTACAACTATAATTCCAATTTCTATAATTTTGATTTTTAATTATTTATATATTTATAGAAAATTAAATTTTTCACCTTTAGATTTTTTGAGAAAAAATTTAAAACATTATAAAAATAAAATAAAATCAAAATCTGAAAGAGAATTGAAAATAAAGAAAAATTTTTTGGGTTCATTTAGAAAATCCATTATAAAATCCAATAGAGGTGATTATGTAGCTATAATACTTGGAATTTTTATTACTTCTATCTTATTTATTTTCGGTATTTCTGCAAAGCCAACATTTGATAACTATGGAAATAACTTAAAAGAGAATTTGTTTTGCAAGTATCAATATGTCTTAAAAGCACC
>CABRGI010000202.1 GCA_902470455.1 uncultured Parvimonas sp. | reverse complement strand
AAGAGCAAAATGAAAAGAACTAGTTCAAATAAACGGTTCTATAATATTTAGTGGGTGTCAAAAAATATCCACTAATTTTATTTAATAAAAAAAGTGCATGATTTAAGCCAATTCTTTGATATAATAAATTTGAATAAAAAACAAAGAAAGAAGGTTTTAAATCATGTCACAAGAATATTGTATACTAAATTTACTAAATATTGAAGACAAAAATATAAATTTGACACAAAATTTTTATAAAATAGAAAAGTTTGGTGATATTTACTATAAAGTTATCGAAGCAAAGCTAACATATAAACCAGAATTCTGTCCTAGATGTGGTTGTGTATTTAACAGTGAGCAAAACTATGAAAAGAATGGTTTTATCACATCTGATATATTGATGTTAGACATTTGCAATCACGGATGTATTTTAAGATTACATAAGCAAAGATTTCTATGCCATTGTTGCAATAAAAAGTTTATTGCAAAAACAAAAATCGTTAATGATGGTTGTTTCATATCTAATCAAGTTAAATATGCTATTGCATTAGAACTTAAAAAGAAAATTTCTGAAGTAGATATTGCACATAGATTTAGAGTTTCACCAAATACTGTAGAAAGAGTTATTGATTCTTATTATGAAAGTAAAAAATTATATAAAAACTATTTGCCTGAAATTTTATCATTTGATGAATTTAAATCAGTAAAATCAGCTGATGGAGCTATGAGCTTTCATATGTGTGATGGTAAAACAGGTAAAACAATTGATATTGTTGAAGATAGAAGACTTAATAATTTAATGAGGTACTTTTCTTATTATACTCACGAAGCAAGAACCAAAGTTAAATTAATTGTTATCGACATGTATTCACCTTATGTTTCACTTATTAAAGTAATGTTTCCAAATGCAAATATTATTATTGATAAATTTCATTTAATTAATTTAATCTCAACATCATTAAATAAAACAAGAATCAAGATAATGAAAAAAGATAAAAAAAATTACAACAAACTTAAAAGATATTGGCGTTTATTATTAAAATCTCAAGATGAACTAGATAATACTAGATGGAAAAAATATTGGTGCTTTGATAAAATGATGACACAATCTGATATAGTTGATTACTTAATAAATGTAAACAAAGAATTAAATGAAACATATGAAGTATATCAATCATTACTTTATTCATTAAAACATAATGAATATCATTTATTAGAAACAGCTTTAAATGAACAACATAGCAACATATCAGAATATATGAAAACATCAATAAAAACATTAAAAATCTATTTACCACATATTAAAAACACATTATCTAATCCATACCATAATGGCTTTGTCGAAGGTAATAATAATTTTATTAAAGTATTAAAAAGAATAGCTTTTGGTTTTAGATCATTTAGAAGATTTAAAGCAAGAATAATGATATGTAAAAATTTATTATATATAAAAAAAGCTAATGCTTATTAAGCATCAGCTTCATTCAAATTTCTTTATCATTTTTGGTTTTCACCCATTATTTGACAAAGAGCCCCAAAATAGTTGTTCTTCAAATACAATATAGTTATTCCTACTATACAAGTAAAGTAAATAAACATAATACAAAGATATTTACAAGCATAATAGTAAGAACTACTTTAAATGCCCATCTAAACCAAGTAGAATATTCTACTTTAGCAAGAGCAAGTCCACCCATTATAGCACCACAAGTTGGAGTTATTAAATTAACAAGTCCATTAGCAGCAACTAAAGTCATAATAGTAACTTCTACACTATAACCAAGTTGAGCAGCAATAGGAGCAATAATTGGAGTAGATAAAGTTGCTAATCCAGATGATGATGGAACTAAAATAGATAATACAATATGTAAAATATAGTTAAGTGGTACAAATGCAAGTTCAGGTAATTTAGCAAGCATATCAGCAGCATTATAAATAATATAATTATCTAGATATGTTTCACTCACCTCTTGCAATAGCAATAACTAATATAACACCAATCATATCGGCAGCACCATCAACAAAAGTATCAACAAAATTTTTCTCACCAAATCTATTAATAATTGCAATAATAATAGACATAATTAAGAACCATAAAGCAGCCTCATAGAACCACCAGTTACCAAGTGAAGAACCAGTAAGCCAACCAGTAAAGCTATCAAAGAAAGTAATACCAAACAAACCCAATAATCATAACTAGGAATGTAAGACCAAATAGAATAAGAGTAACTTTTTGTTTAGTACTTAATTTAACTTCCTTTTTGTCCTTATCTTCAAATTGACCAAATTTCTTTTCAGCCTGTTTTTGTTCTCTAAGTGATAAAAATGTTGAACCTTTATCCTTTTGAACCTTCTTAGCATAGCTCATTACAAATAATATAGAAACAATTAAAGTAG
>CABRGI010000201.1 GCA_902470455.1 uncultured Parvimonas sp. | reverse complement strand
GACTTAAAACCTAATAGAGTTCCTCAAAACTATTATTTTTTGTGGGATGATGATGAAATTGTAGGACTTTTTAAAGTTCGAAAAAAGCTTAATGACTCTTTAAGAGAGGGTGCAGGTCATATTGGTTATGGAATTATAAAAAAATATAGAAATAAAGGCTATGCAACTAGGGGTCTTAAATTAGTAATCGAGCTTATAAAAGATGAAATTGAAGAAGACGAAATTTATATGAGTGTAAATAAGAATAATCCATACTCTTTAAAAACTCAGCTAAACTGTGGGGCTTACATATTTATCGAAAATGAAGACCATTATTTTACTAGAATTAAAATTTAAGATTTATTTTTATAATTGGCAATTCAAAATGGATTGTCTTTTTTGTTAAATAAAAATGTTATTCAGAACCTATCAAATGAGAAGTAAAAAATAGCATAAAATCAATAAAATTATTTTACTTTTTGATGTATATATGCTATAATTAATTGTTATGCGTTGGATATATAATATAGAAAGGAAAGTATATGAAAAATATTGAAAATATAAGAAATGTTGCAATTATAGCTCACGTTGATCATGGTAAAACTACTTTGGTAGATTGCTTATTAAAAAGTAGTGGTGTTTTTAGAGAAAATCAAGATGTAAAAGAAAGAGTAATGGACTCAAATGATATAGAAAGAGAAAGAGGAATTACTATTCTTTCAAAAAATACTGCAATTGATTATAATGGAATAAAAATTAATGTAATTGATACACCGGGACATGCTGATTTTGGTGGAGAAGTTGAACGTGTTTTAAAAATGGCAAATGGGGTTATTCTTGTGGTTGACGCTTTTGAAGGACCTATGCCTCAAACTAAATTCGTTTTAAGAAAGGCTTTTGAACTTAAACTGCCAACTATTATTTGTATAAATAAAATTGATAGACCTGAAGCTAGATGTGAAGAGGTTGTTGATGAAGTTTTAGATTTATTTATCCAACTTGACGCGTCAGAAGATTATTTAGAAAGTCCTTTTGTTTTTGCATCTGCAAGATCAGGATATGCAACTATGGATTTTAACAAAAAAACTGAAGATATGAAAACTCTTTTAGATGTTATTGTTGACTATATTCCTGCACCAAAAGGAGATGAAAATGCGCCTTTTAAATTACTTATTTCTACTACTGATTATAATGAGTATGTAGGAAGAATAGGTATTGGTAAAATAGAAAGCGGTAGTGTTAAGCTTGGAGATGATGCTGTAATTGTAAATTATAATGATAGCAGTATAAATAAGAAAATAAAAATTACTAAAATATATGAATTTGAAAATTTATCCAGAAAAGAAGTTGAAAGTTCGTCTGTAGGAAATATTATTGCAGTAACAGGAGTTGAAGGTATTAGCATAGGTGATACTCTTTGTGCTTTAGAAGATGTAACACCTCTTCCATTTGTAAAGATTTCCGAACCAACTCTTGCCATGAATTTTATAGTTAACAACTCTCCTTTTGCAGGTAAAGAAGGAAAATTTGTTACAAGTAGACAAATTCGTGCAAGACTTTATAAAGAATTAGAAACGGATGTAAGTTTAAGAGTTGAGGATACCGCTTCAACAGACAGCTTTAGAGTTTCAGGAAGAGGAGAACTTCATCTTTCAGTTTTAATTGAAAATATGAGAAGAGAAGGTTATGAATTCCAAGTTTCAAAACCCGAAGTTTTATACAAAAAAGACCAAAATGGCAAATTATTAGAACCAATAGAAACTGTAACTATAGATGTAGATCAAGAATTCGTAGGTACTGTTATAGAAAAATTGGGGCAAAGGAAAGCTGACTTAGTCAATATGAATCCTTCACAAGCAGGATATACAAGACTTATATTTAATATTCCTGCTAGAGGACTTATAGGATATCGTTCAGAATTTTTAACAGACACTAGAGGAAGTGGAACTCTAAATACTGAATTCAAAGCTTATGAATCCTTTAAGGGTGAAATTCCAAAGAGAAATGTTGGCTCTTTAATTTGTTTTGAAACAGGAGTTGCAACAGCTTATGGATTAAATTCAGCTCAAGAGAGAGGAACATTATTTATATCTCCTCAAGCAGAAGTTTATGAAGGAATGGTTGTAGGTTCTAATGCTAAAGGACTTGACATTGAAGTTAATGTTTGTAGAAAGAAACAACAAACCAATATTAGATCTTCAGCTTCTGATGATGCTTTAAAACTTAGTCCTCCAAAGATTATGAGTTTGGAAGAAATGTTGGAATTTATAGAAAGTGATGAATATATTGAAATAACTCCTAAGAGTTTAAGAATGAGAAAGAAGATTTTAGACTCACAATTGAGATATAAATCTAAGAAAAACAATAAATAGTTTAAAAATACACTATAAATGTGGTATAATATTTATAAATTTATATGTTATAAGAAAAAATT
>CABRGI010000200.1 GCA_902470455.1 uncultured Parvimonas sp. | reverse complement strand
ATACATAGTAATCTTACTCATAACTAATTCAAATTCATCTATACTCATTTCTTTTTTATTTCTTTTACTATTACTACAAAAAGAACACTTTAAATTACAAATATTAGTTATTTCTATATATATTCTTTTAAACTTCATACTATTACCTCTTTAACTACTTAGTATTATATAATATTTATTATCTTAAATCAATACTAACTATTTATTGTAAATGGTAAAATAAAATGTAGGAAATCGGTAAAAATAAATGTCGGTTTTCCTACATTTTTAATTAGTGTTACAATTACTATTGAGGTGATTGTAAACATGAATATGGAAAATGAAAATAAATTAAGAAATATGTTAAAGGAGATGATCAGATTGAATATAAAGCCTAATTTTGCAGCATTAGGACGAGAATATGGATGTGATTATAGAACAGCAAAAATTAAATATTATGAGGAACAAAATAAAGAAAAAGGTATAGAAATAGTAAAAAAATCAAGAAAATATATAATTGATGATTATAAAGAACTAATAATTAATAAGTTAGAAACAACACCAGGAATTACAGCGTATTCAATATATTATTTTCTAAAAGTTGAAAAAGGATATAATGGTTCTTATGAAACAATTAAAAATTTTGTAAGAAGTAATAAAGATAAAAGAAAACAACCTGCATCGATAAGAGTTGAACCAATAATTGGTAAATCTGCACAGGTTGATTGGAAAGAAGATTTTAAATTAACTAATAAGGATGGTGAGTTGTTTGTTATTAATTTATTTCTAATGAGATTACATTATAGCAAAAAGTTTTATGCGAGATTAACAATTGATAAAAAAAGAGATGAAGTGAAAAAATGTATTGTTGAATCACTTGAATATTTTGATGGAACACCTAGAGAAATATGGTTTGATAATATGGCAACAGTTATGGTTAGAGAAGGAAAGCATAAGAAGGTTCATAATGAAATAAAACAACTAGGAAACGACATAGGATTTCAACCAATATTGTGTCAAGCAAGAAGGCCTAAATCAAAAGGTACAGTAGAAAATTTAGCAAAATTATGTGATAGATTAAAATCTTATAATAATGAATTTGAAACATTAGATGACTTAATAAATATAGTTAATAAATTTAATGAAGAATGTGGGAATGAAAAGTCACAAGCACATAATAAAATTGTTAATGAGGTTTTTGAAGATGAAAAAAAATATCTAATACCACTTCCAAATAAAAATATACTTGAAAAATATAAACAAAATATTGAATACAGAAAAGTCTCGCAAGATTCAATGATTGTTTATAGAGGTAATAGATATTCTGTTCCAACTCGATTTATTGGTTCTTACTTAGGAATAAGAATTATAAATAATCAAGTCTATATATATGATAACACAGATTTAGTAAGATGTCATGTAATAACAAATAATAATTTAAATTATCATAATGAAGATAAAATAGAAATACTAAAGAGTGATTTGTTATATGGATTAGATGATAAAGAAATAGAAAACAAAATAAATAATACTGATTTACAGATATATGATTTTTTGAAAGGAATGAATTATGATGTTAAATGAAACAATAAATATATTAAATGATTTGAATTTATATGGATTAAAAAATAGTATAAGTAATGAAATAGATTATATAACGAATAATAACTTATCATTTTTAGAGGGATTAAATCATTTTCTAAAAAGCGAGGTTAAATATAGAGAAATAAATAGAGCTGAAGCAAATATCAAAGTAGCACATTTTCCTTATCTAAAAGAAATAAAAGATTTTGATTTTGATTATCAACCAAGTATTAATAAGGATGTAATAAATGATTTATCAACATTAAGATTTATTGAAGAAAAGAAGAATGTATTATTTCTAGGAAGTCCAGGAGTTGGCAAAACACATTTAGCAACATCTTTAGGAATTGAAGCAGCAAGAAAAAGAAATTCAGTATATTTTATTAGTTGTAATGATTTAATAACTAATTTAAGTAATGCTTTTAAAGAAAATAGATTAGAAAGTAAAATAAAGTTTTATTGTAAGTACAAACTTTTAATAATTGACGAAATTGGATATTTACCAATTACAAAAGATGAAGCAAATATGTTCTTTCAATTAATAGCAAAAAGATACGAAACTAAACCAACGATTATAACGACTAATCAACCATTTTCAAAATGGGGAGAAGTTTTTGGAGATACGACAATTGCTTCAGCAATTATTGATAGATTAGTACATCATTCAATTATTATAAATATCAAAGGTAAATCTTATAGAATAAAAGATTTAGTACAAGAAGATTTTGAACATCAAAAAAGTAGCTAATTAAAGCTACAATTTAATTTTACCAAAAACCTACAAAAATTTTTACCAAAAACCTACAAAAAAGATTGACATTTACATTAAAATCATTCTTAGATAATAGGATTTCAACAA
>CABRGI010000199.1 GCA_902470455.1 uncultured Parvimonas sp. | reverse complement strand
TAGTTTTTTAAGAAATCGTAATTATATCCTACCTTATATTGATATTATCCAATAAGAATCTCACCCTTCGATGATACTTCGAATTAGGTGAAAACTTGGGAATCTAGTCATTTCACAATAAAAAATGAGATGTTTAAAACACCTCATCAAAATTATTTTTATTAAATTAAAATTCACATAGTCCAACTGTTCTTGGAAAAGGTAGTACGTCTCTTATATTTTGCATTCCTGTTAAATACATTAACATTCTTTCAAATCCCAATCCATATCCACCATGTTTTGTTCCGCCGTACCTTCTTAAATCTAAATACCAAGAATAATCTTCTACATTCATATTTGAATCTATCATTTTTTGTTCCAATATATCTAATCTTTCTTCTCTTTGACTTCCGCCTATCAATTCACCTATTCCCGGAACTAACATATCGGTAGCGGCAACAGTTTTATTATCATCATTTAATCTCATATAGAAAGCTTTAATTTCTTTTGGATAATCAGTTAAAAATACAGGACCTTTAACAATTTTTTCGCAAATATATCTCTCATGTTCTGTTTTTAAATCAACTCCCCATTCAACTGGGTATTTGAAATTTTCTTTAGATGATTTTAAAACTTCAATTGCTTCTGTATATGTCATAACCTTAAATTCGGAATTAACAACAGAATTCAGTCTTTCAATCAATCCTTTATCTATAAAATCATTAAAAAATTTCATTTCATCCGGTGCATTTTCCAAAACAAATTTAATAATATACTTAACCATATCTTCTGATAATTTTATTACGTCATTTAAATCAGCAAATGCTATTTCTGGTTCTATCATCCAAAATTCGGCAGCATGTCTCGTAGTATTAGAATTTTCAGCTCTAAATGTCGGTCCAAAAGTATAAATATTTCTATATGCCATAGCAAAGGCTTCCCCTTCTAATTGCCCACTAACTGTTAAGTTTGTAGGTTTTGAGAAAAAATCCTGAGAAAAATCAACTTCTCCATTAATTGTTTTTGGAATATTATCTATATCTAAATTTGTAACTCTAAACATTTCTCCTGCACCTTCTGCATCACTTGCTGTAATGATTGGTGTATGTGCATAGACAAATCCTCTTTCAAAAAAGAACTTATGTAAAGCATAGCTTAAAATCGATCTAACTCTAAAAACTGCATTAAATGTATTTGCTCTTGGTCTTAAATGTTGTATAGTCCTTAAAAATTCAAATGTATGTCTTTTCTTTTGAAGAGGATATTTATCAGTAGATTCTCCTTCAACAACTATTTCAGAAGCATTAATTTCAAAATTTTGTTTTCCGCCTGGACTTTTAACAAGTTTACCTTTAACTATAATTGCAGAAGGTAATAATAATTTTGATATAGCTTGAAAATTATCTAATTTTGACTCAACCACAATTTGAATACCCTTGAATGTAGTTCCGTCATTAAGTTCTATAAAGCCAATATTATTGTTAAAACGACTATTTTTTATCCAGCCTGCTACTTCAACTTCTTTGTCAATAAAATCTTTTTCATTTGCAAAAATATCTTTTAATAAAAACATATTATTCCTCCTCTAATTTATCAAAAAAATTTTTTTCAAATCCAATATTTTTAGGATTATAAAATTTTAAATCTTTAATTTTTTCAGGTAAATATTCTTGACCTGTAAACATATTTTCATAGTTATGAGGATATTTATATTCCTCATTTTTCTTTGAAATAGTTTTTGAACTTCTTAAAAAATCAGGAACTTCTTCAAGTCCATTTTCTTTAATATATTTTAATGCTTTATTTATAGCTAAATAAGATGTATTGCTTTTCTCACTACACGCAAGATAAATTGCGCATTGTGATAAAATTATTCTTGCTTCAGGCATCCCAATTTTCTTTACTGACTCCGCACAAGAATTTGCCAAAACTAATGCATTTGGATTAGCATTTCCTATGTCCTCAGACGCAAAAATAATCATTCTTCTAGCAATAAAATTAATGTCTTCTCCAGAAATTAGCATTGATGCTAAATAGTATACTACCGCATCAGGATCTCCAATCCTCATAGACTTTATAAAAGCAGAGATAAAATTATAATGTTTATCTGAATTTTTATCATAATAGATTTTTACTTTATCAAAAATATTTTTTATTATATCCTCAGAAATTATTTTTTCGTCTGATTCTATATTGTCAACAATTAGTTCAAAATAATTTAAAGCTGTTCTTGCATCTCCATTTGACATTTTTATTAAATAGCTAATACCATCTTCAGTATAACTGATTTTCTTGCTTTTTAAAATTTCATCATTTAAAATAGCATTATCAATTATATCTTTTAAATTTTCAAAACTAAGTGTTTGTAACTCAAAAACTATAACTCTTGATAATAATGCGTTATTTACCTCATAAGCAGGATTTTCAGTAGTAGCTCCAATAAAAATTA
>CABRGI010000198.1 GCA_902470455.1 uncultured Parvimonas sp. | reverse complement strand
TAATTAAAATTGCTCTTTTTATATAAAAAGAGCAATACAATAAATAAGAAGATAATAAAAATCGTATTGCAAGAAAGTTACTAGATATGAAATTTTATTCAAGTAGCATTACTTGAATAAAATTCATTTTTAAAAATTATTATATTATCTTCTTTTTTTGTGCATAAAATAGTATCAAAAAATAATGAATAATCAGATGCTCCACAAGTAAATAATATCGTTAAAAGACTACCTATAATTCTTGATATAAATGGTGAAATAAATACGATACCACAATACCAAAGAAATAATGGTATTAATGCTAATATGATATTTGGAAATAGAAGCATTAATAAAAATCTATTTCTTTTTAATGGGCAATTCGAATATATTTGAAAAGAAAATAAAAATAGTGAATTTCTATTAATTTCATACCATAACTCTTTTTTTGCTTTTTTTGGAAACCAAATTGCATGCAATATTTCGTGTACTAAAAATATAGGAATCAAAAATATAATACCTATTATAATGCATAATATTAGTTCTATTATAGAATGGTTTTTAATTGGGTGGGTAAAAAAATTATAAAATGTAAATGAAATTATAGTTGCTATTAGAATAAAAGAAAAAAATTTTCCATTGATCCAAAAAGAATTATTTGTCATTTTTTTTGAATTTTTGGGTAAAACGTCATTTTTGAATTCTTGATTTTTTTTATTACCCATAAAAGATATATGCCACATAGAAATCTCCCTTCTGTTTATAAAAAATCAAGTCACATGTTTTATTGCGACTTGACCTTTTATAAAATCATTGTTTTATTGTTTATTACATGTCTAACTTATCATGGCCAACTGCAAGCTTCACCAACTGAGAATGTACTTGTAATTGAAATCGTAATAACTGTAAGAGTAATTAAGGTAGTTTTTATTGAAGTTGGGGAAACATTTCCACCATTATCATCCCCACCAACTACAGATAACTCTTTTAGTTCTTCTAAATCAATTTTTCTAGCAGTTTCTTTAGTGTTATTCATAGTGTTTCTCCTTTCTTTGGTTATTTTATTGTAAAAGTAATAAGATAAGATATCATTTAAATGTAATATCATAAAAACTATATTACTTTTTTCAATTAATTAAATGCTTTTTCCTTATCTATATAATACTATTATTAATTTGTTATAACAATACTTTTCTGTTGATTTAATCAATATAATTTATGATTTGTGATAAATACTAATTTAAATTTTATTTATAATGTAAGACGATATTAATATTAAATAAGAAATGCTATAATAATTTATATATAAACAAAAGGAGGTATTATTATGAACCAAAATTATTTTGAATTTATTACTTCTTATTTACTGAAACGATACATAAATAATGATATAGAGAGTATGTGTGGGAAAAATCACATTTTATATAAAAATCTATTAACCGGTTTTAAGAAAACAATTTTTTTGGAAATTTCGGAAACATTAGTTTCGGAATACCACTTGATGAAAAATAAAAAAGAATTGACTGGGGAAAATAGAAATGAAAGAATGATAGAATTTATAAAAATAATAAGTAATCCCGAGTATATTGAAAATTTTCTAAATAAGTATGAAATACTAGACAAATTATTGTGTATAAAAACAAGAGATTTGTTGCAAGAAAGTAATGAAATCGTATCACATTATATTAATGATTATAAAAAATTATGTAATTTATTTGGATGTGACATTGGAAAACTTGTCAATATTAATTTTTCTCAGGGAGATTTGCATTGTGGAAGAACTGTAAGTATTGTGGAAACAGAAAAAATAAAAATAGTATATAAACCTAGAAATTCTTTACCAGAGCAATTATTAAAAGAACTCATGTGCCTATCTTTAAAATATATAAGACGTGAATTAAGTTTTAGATATCCTCTTTTTTATGGAGGCTCAGATTACATATGGCAAGAATATGTTGAATATAAAACGTGTGTATCGATGCAACAAATTAAAGATTTTTATTATAAGTCTGGTATGTATCTAGCTATATTTTATGTTTTAGGAAGCACAGACTTACATTATGAAAATTTGGTTTCATGTGGAGAACATCCAATGTTTATCGATTTGGAAACATTGATTAACGGTAGTTTTAATGATGATTCATATATACAACATTTTCGAGATTTAAATAGCAGTGTTTTAAAAACTGCTATGCTTCCTATTATAGATAAGTCATCAACATTTGATATAAATATGAGTGCATTATTTACTGGAAATAAAGCATCTAAAACAATGTATGGGACAGTTTTAATTGAAGATGACGAAAATGACTGGGTATTTTTAAATGTACCATACAGTGCGCAAACTGTTTCTAATATTGCTACTTTAAATAATAAATTAATTAAACCGGATCTCGTTATTAAAGATTTGATTTCTGGTTTTAGAGATGTTTCATCAGTGATGATAAATAATAAAAAAATATTT
>CABRGI010000197.1 GCA_902470455.1 uncultured Parvimonas sp. | reverse complement strand
TATTCCTAAAGTATTTAATACAAGAATAACTTTACATGATGAAGAAGTTTTAAGGAGAATAACAAGTGCGTGGAATTAATGAAGAATGTGGAGTTTTTGGTGTCTGGAATCATAAGGAAGCTTCAAAGTTAACATATTTTGGGCTTCATAGTTTACAACATCGAGGTCAAGAAGGTGCAGGTATTATAAGTTCCGATGGAGAAACTTTATATAGTTATAGAAATTTAGGATTAGTTTCTGAAGTTTTTAAAGATAAAGAAATTCTCTATAATTTAGTTGGAAGTTCTGCAATAGGACATGTAAGGTATGCAACTGCAGGAGATAATAGTGTTAGAAATGTTCAACCATTTTTATTTGACTTTTATGATATGAGTATTGGTATTTGTCATAATGGGAATTTAGTGAATGCTAAAACTTTAAGATTAGAATTAGAAAAAAATGGTGCTATTTTTCATTCTTCATCAGATACTGAAGTATTAATTCACTTAATCAGAAGAAGTAAAAAAGAAACTTTTGAAGAAAAATTAAAAGAGAGTTTAGGTAAAATTAAAGGAGGATTTACTTATTTGATTTTAACTAAAAATACTTTATATGGAGCAGTTGATCCTAATTCTCTGAGACCGCTAGTTATTGGAAAAACTGAAAATGATACCTATGTTATGGCAAGTGAAACTTGTGCTATAGATAATATAGGGGTTGAATTTCTTTGCAATGTAAAAGCTGGTCAATTAGCTATAATTGATAAAGATGGTCTTAAAATTGAAAATTATACTACTCCTAATAGGATTTCTATTGCTGCTATGGAATATGTTTATTTTGCAAGACCAGATTCGAATATTGCAGGAGTAAATGTTCATACTGCAAGAAAAAACACAGGCAGAACTCTTGCAAGAGAATGCCCTGCAGATGCAGATATAGTAGTTGGTGTACCTAATTCTTCGCTTTCTGCAGCAAGCGGATTTGCAGAAGAAAGTGGTCTACCTTATGAAATGGGATTGATTAAAAATCAATATATTGCAAGAACTTTTATTCAACCTACTCAGGAGCTTAGAGAGCAAGGCGTAAGAATGAAATTATCTGCGGTAAAAGGAGTTGTTAAAGGAAAAAAAGTTGTTATGGTTGATGATTCAATTGTTAGAGGTACAACATGTAAAAGAATCGTTAAACTTTTAAAAGATGCAGGAGCATCTGAAGTTCATGTTAGAATTGCATCTCCTCCTTTTGCGTTTCCTAGTTTTTATGGAATAGATATTTCTACTTCAGGAGAACTTATTGCAGCTAATAAGACATTGGAAGAAATAAAAGAAATAATAGGAGCAGATTCATTAGGATATTTGAGTGAACAGGGACTTGTAGATTCAATAGGTCTTAAGTTTGATGCTCCATATAACGGATTATGTATGGATTGTTTTAATGGAGACTATCCAGCAGGATTGTACGATTATGAAGAGGATTTTAATAATTCTTTAACTGATATTCAAAGAAGAATTTTAGAAAGAAAAAATAAATAATTTGAGGAAAGGTAAATTATGTTGAATATAGCTGTTTTTATTTCCGGTGGAGGAACAAATTTACAAGCCATAATTAATGCTGTTAAAGAAAATAAAATTAATGGAAAGATTAAATTGGTTTTTTCAAACAGAAAAAATGCTTATGGGCTTATAAGAGCACAAAATGAAAGTATTGATACATTTTATTTGAATAGAAAGAAATTTTTTTGTAATGAAGAATATGATGAAAGAATACTTGAAGAGCTGGAAAGAAAAAATATTGATTTGATTGTACTTGCGGGTTATTTGAATATTTTATCTTCAAAGTTTGTTTCGAAGTATTCTAATAGAATTATAAATATTCACCCATCTTTAATTCCTTCTTTTTGTGGAGACGGGTTTTATGGAGAAAATGTTCATAAAGCAGTTATAAAATCAGGTGTCAAATTTACCGGAGCTACAACACATTTTGTTGATGAAAAAGTAGATACCGGAGCCATAATCTTGCAAGATGTTGTTCCGGTTCTTATAAATGATGACTTTGAAACTGTTGCTAAAAGAGTTTTAGAAATAGAACATGAAATATTGGTGAAGACAGTAAAGGCATTTTGTGATAATAAGATTGTTTTTAAAGATAATAGAGCATTCATAGTGGAGGAATAAGATGTCAAAAAGAGTGTTAATAAGTGTTTTTGAAAAAGAAAATATTGTTGAATTTGCAAGTGAACTTGTAAAATTAGGATGGGAAATTATTTCAACCGGTGGAACTTATAAAATTTTAAAGGAAAGTGGACTTAATGTTATTGAAGTTGATGAAGTAACTAATTTTAAGGAAATTTTAAATGGTCGTGTTAAGACTTTACATCCATATATTCATGGTGGAATTTTATATAAACGTAATGAACAAAGTCATGTTGAAACGGTTGATAATCTTGGTATTTCTTCAATAGATATGGTTGTAA
>CABRGI010000196.1 GCA_902470455.1 uncultured Parvimonas sp. | reverse complement strand
CTAATTGTTCTTCTTCAAAAATACTAGGTACCATTTTTGTGATTGACTTGGCTCTTTATAAATTATTTTCTTATCAATTTCCCACTTACTACCTTCATCTAATATTTTTATCATTTTACACAACTTTTTACTATAATAAACCTATATATCTTTATTTTCTCCTAGATAAACAATATCAATATCTTTTGTATATTATTAATTATATTGGATATCCACACACTATCATTAACATTGTCCTTTATTAAAATAATATCATCAACAACATTTAAAATATGCTTTTGCACTTTTATTATATCATACTAAAAAACTTTTTCAAAATAGTAAATTTTAAGGCATAAATTCATAAAAAAAGTCGGATTTCCCCGACTTTTATGCTAATTTTGAATATTCTATTGCTATTTTACTTGCAAGTTTTGCGTTATTAAATACTAATCTGATATTTGCCTCTAAGCTCTTTCCTTGTGTAAGTTTTTGAACTTTATCAAGTAGGAAAGGTGTTGTGTCTTTTCCTTTTATTCCATTTTCGTCTGCTTCTTTTAAAGCATCTAAAATTGTCTTGTCAATTAAATTTCTATCCATTGAAAATTCTTCCGGAATAGGATTTGCAATTACAACTCCACCATTAAGCTCTAAATCCCATTTAGCTTTTAAAACTTTTGCAATTTCTTCTTCTGAATTTATTTTACTAACTTTAAAATCACTTTCTCTTGTGTAAAATGCTGGTAATATATTTGTTTGGTATCCATAAACAGGAACTCCCTTTGTTTCTAAATATTCTAAAGTAAGCCCCATATCTAAAATTGATTTACATCCTGCACAAATAACTGCAACATTTGTATTTCCTAATTCTTCAAGATCTGCCGAAATATCCATAGTAGTTTCTGCTCCTCTGTGAACTCCACCGATTCCACCAGTTGCAAAAATTTTAATTCCTGCCATTTCTGCACAAATCATTGTTGCAGCAACAGTTGTTGCTCCATTTAATTTATTAGCAACAACATAAGCTAAATCTCTTCTTGAAGTTTTTGTTACACTAAGTCCAGCTTTCCCGATTACTTCAATTTCTTCTTTTGTTAGCCCAACTTTAATTTCTCCATTTATAATAGCTATTGTAGCAGGAATTGCTCCATTTTCTCTAACAACTTTTTCAACTTCAAGAGCTGTTTCAACATTTTTAGGATAAGGCATACCATGTGATATTATTGTTGATTCCAAAGCTACAACAGGTTTATTTTCTTTAATTGCATTTTTTACTTCTTCACTAACTGTTAAATATTTTTCTAATTTCATAACTTCCTCCAAAATTTAATAAATTTTTTGCATTTATATCTTTACTTACTGTATCCATGGATTGTGCAGTTATAAATCCTGCAACATTTCCAAGTTTTGCACATTCTAGAATATCTTTTTCATTAACAACACCAAAAATTATTCCACTCATAGCTGAATCGCCACAGCCTGAAGTATTTTCAATCTTTGGTTTTTCAGTTATCTTTACAATTCCATTCTCATTTTTATCAGCATATAAAATTCCCTTTTCGCCCATCGAAATAAAAACTTTTTTAACACCTTTTTCTAAAAATACATTCACAATCTTTTCTAAATCACTTTCATTTTCATAAGGAATGTCAGTTAATTCTTCTGCTTCATAAATATTCGGTTTTAAAAGATAGATGTACTTTAATAATTTCTTAATTTTTAAAGCCTTTTTTCTAGAAACACAATCTACAATTATCTTTGAATTAGGGCAATTTTTACAGATATATTCAAGGACATCTTCTCTTAAATTTGTATCCATAACTATATATTTATAACTCTTAATTAAATCAATTAGTTTAGAGATAAATTCAATATTGATTTCATCCAAAACTTCCATTGAAGAAATGGCAGTAAATAAATCATTATTTTCATCCAAAATAGAAATATAATTTGACATTCCCCTATTTGTTAAAAATTTACTGTTTGAAAAATCCAGTCCGATTTTTTTCAAATAATCTTTGATTTCTCTTGAATAGACATCATCTCCAAATACAGAAATAAATTTATTTTCTATTCCCATTTTAAGTAAATTTTCAGCAATATTTTTACCAACTCCACCAAAAGAATATTCCAAAGTTCCGGGATTTGAGTCTTTCATATTTATTTTTTCAAAACTTTTTGCAATAAAATCAATATTACATCCACCAATAACACAAACTTCTTTTGATAAATTCGAGTTAATTACATAAGCTCTTCCAACTAAATATCCCTTTTTTATCAAATTTGAAATATGAACTGCAACAGACGATCTCTTTATATTAAGTAAATCAGCTAGTTCATTTTGAGAAATATAAGGATTTTCTTTTATTATTTCTAAAAGTTCTTGCTCTCTTTTTGTCATAATACCTCCTTAAACAACAGTTTATTATATTATATCAAATGTTTATATAAAAATCAATATTTTTAAATAAAAAAAAATTCTATATGTATCT
>CABRGI010000195.1 GCA_902470455.1 uncultured Parvimonas sp. | reverse complement strand
AAGAAGATTTAGAGAAACTTATTCCAAGTTTTAAAAAAGCATTTAATGAGAGTGAGTGGAATCAAAGATGGACAGATGAAAGTGTTAGAATTTCTTTAACCAATATTTTTGATTTTCCACATTTTTATGGGCTTATTGCCATAAAAGAAGGTGTTCCGGTTGGAGCCATATTAGGACATGTACAAACTTTTAATGATGGGAAAACATATTATATTGATGAACTGTTCGTTGATCCGATTTTTCAAAAACAGGGAATAGCAAAAGCATTATATGGTGATGCTATAAGAGAATTGAAAAAATTGGGAGTTTCCGGAGCGTTTTTTACAACTTTAACAAATTCTTCGGCATATGATTTTTATAAATCTCAAGGAGCTATTCATTTGGAGGATAGCGCTGTATTTTATCATCCTTTTTAATAAATAGTATTTAAGCGATTACAAAAAGTAGTCGCTTTTTATATAGTCTTTTATAAAAAAAGTGACCTTTCGGGCACTTATTAAATTATTTACTTTCGATTATTATCCCAATTTTTTCTTGAAAAATAAGGAAAGATTAAACCTATCAGTATAAAAATTACTCCTAATAGAGAAAATCCATTTGTATTTTTGATATATACAACGAAAAATATAATCCCTAAAATCAAGAGCCTTCCGGATATAATATAATTTTCATAGTATTTTTCAAAATATTTATTTCTAAATATTTTAAATTTTCCTATTTTGGTAAAAAATACTAAGTAGTAACTTATACAAATACAAGTTACAGCTATAATAGTAATATAAAATTTATTCACATTTAGTAAATTTAAAAATCCAATTATAAAACCGGAAAACAATACAACTAAAAATGATTTGTATAAATCTCCTGTACTCATTCTTTTCATTTTTTATTCCTCTAATTTTCAATTAATAAATTTATTCGTTTTTATTTTCCTTTAAGTATTTATCTAAGGTTTTTGTGAGTTTAAATAAAACTAATTCACGTTATAGCAGTTTGTAAAGAGATATCTCCTAACACGTCATCTCGACTGTAGTGTAACGGAGTGGAGAGATCTCACACTATTATTTGTTTACAAATAATAGTAAGTCCTGTAAAGGACTTAGAAATAAAACAATTAGATAAAATTTGTAAATCACCTAAATACTAATTTAGTACGAAATTTGCATATTAAATGTATCTACGATACATTTACTTTTGATTGTTTACAATCAAAAGTATGAGATTTCCAGAGCAATTGTATCTAAAGATACAATTACTCCGTCAGACCTACTTTTGCTTGTAAACAAGCAAAGTTAGGGCTAGATTCACTTCACTCTACTTCGCTACGCTTTATTCCGTTTCGGTCGAAATGACGTATAAAGGAATAATATTTGTTTTACAGCTAGACGTTAAAAGTAAATAATCATCAAACTATTATCCTATATTTATATCATAACACAAATCTCTCAAAAAGCAATAGTTTAACTTATTAAATTCAAACAGTTTTTCTTTAATATCACAATTTTTTTATTGCTTATTTCGTGATTTTATATTAAAATATTGATAGTGAAATGAGTTTTTTAAGGAGTTTTTATGATTTATTTAGATAATGCTGCGACTACGAAAGTTCGCGATGAAGTTATAGATATTATGGTAAAATATTTAAAAGAAAATTACGGAAATCCGTCATCTCTTTATGATTTTGGATATTCCGTTTCTAAAGATATAAATTCTTGTAGAGAAGTTATCGCAAAATACATAAATTGTAAGGCTGAAGAGGTGTTTTTTAACTCCTGTGCGACGGAGGGAAATAATACTGCAATTTTTGGGTCTATTTCAACTGCAAAGGGAAAAAATATTGTTTCAACGGAGATTGAACACTCCTCTGTTTTTAATGTATATAAATTTTTAAAAGAGAAAAAAGAGATTAGATTTTTAAAATTGGATGAATTCGGATATATCGACATTGAAAGTGTAAAAAATCTTGTAGATGAAAATACAGAAATAGTTTCAATAGCCTATGTTCATAATGAGCTTGGAATTATTCAAGATGTTGAAAGCATCGGAAAAGCTATTAAGGAAAAGAATAAAAAATGTATTTTTCATGTTGACTCCGCACAGGCTTTTGGCAAGGTTAATATTGATGTAAAAAAATCCAAGATTGATATTTTAACTTTAAGTGGACATAAAATTCACGCTCAAAAGGGAATTGGTGCAATATATGTAAATAAAAATATAAATTTAAGACCTTTTGTTTTGGGTGGAGGTCAGGAAAAAGACTTTAGATCAGGAACGGAAAATGTCGCAGGAATAATGGGTTTAAAAGTCGCTACCGAATTTATGTATGAAAATTTAGATAATAGAAAAAAACATTTGGAAAATTTAAGAGATATACTGATTTCGGGCATTTCAAAAATAGAAAATCACAAATTTTTAACTACTAAAGACGGAGTTCCGAATATTGTAACTGTCGCTTTTGAAAATATCAGAAGTGAGGTGCTT
>CABRGI010000194.1 GCA_902470455.1 uncultured Parvimonas sp. | reverse complement strand
ATATTATAAATTTAAAATGATTTAAACGAGAAGAATTTTTTTAACAATTATGCCTATATTAGAAAACATATTGACTAAACATTTAAAATATGATAGTATATTTACGATAGGGGGTATTAGAAATGTTTTCAAATGATAATATAAGAAAAGTCGATCCAGCTATTGCTGAAGTGATTGACAAAGAATTAGAAAGACAAAATAGTCATATTGAATTAATAGCTTCTGAAAACTGGGTAAATGATGCCGTTTTAGAAGCAGCTGGCAGTATATTAACAAACAAGTATGCTGAAGGTTATCCAGGAAAGAGATATTATGGTGGTTGTGAAGTTGTAGATGAAGCTGAGAAATTAGCTATTGAAAGAGTTAAAGAACTTTATGGTTGTGAGTATGCAAACGTTCAACCTCATTCAGGTTCACAAGCTAACTTCGCTGTATTTTTTGCAGTTTTAAAACCTGGTGATACTTATATGGGTATGAACTTAAATCATGGTGGCCATTTAACACATGGAAATCCTATTAATTTCTCAGGTAATATTTATAATCCAGTACCTTATGAAGTTGATGAAAATGGATTTATCGATTATGATGAAGTTTTAAGAATTGCTAAAGAATGTAAGCCTAAAATGATAATTGCAGGTGCTTCTGCCTATGCAAGAAAAATAGATTTTAAGAAATTTAGAGAAATTTGTGATGAAGTAGGAGCAGTATTAATGGTAGATATGGCTCATATTGCTGGTTTAGTTGCTGCAGGATTACATGAATCTCCAATTCCTTATGCTGATGTAGTTACTTCTACAACTCATAAGACATTAAGAGGACCAAGGGGTGGTCTTATTTTAGCAAGTGCTGCTGCAAATGAAAAGTTTAATTTCAATAGAGCTGTATTTCCGGGATCACAAGGTGGACCATTATTACACATAATTGCTGCTAAAGCTATTGCTTTCAAACAAGCTTTAGAACCTGATTTTAAAAAATATCAAGAACAAGTTTTGAGAAATGCTCAAGCATTAGCAAAAGGATTGATGGACAGAGGAATTAAACTTGTATCTAATGGTACAGATAACCACTTAATGTTAGTTGATTTAAGAGATTGTGATATGAGTGGTAAGGAAGTTGAAAAAGCATTGGATTCAGTTCATATTACTTGTAATAAAAATACAATTCCAAATGATCCTAAATCACCATTTGTTACAAGTGGTATAAGACTTGGAACTCCTGCTATCACTACTAGAGGATTTAAAGAAGAAGAAATGGATTTAGTAGCTGAAGCAATTGCAGAAGTTATAAAGAATGGAGAAGAAGGAAAAGCGAAGGCATTAAGAATAGTTGAAGATTTAACTAAGAAGATACCTTTAAAATAGTTATTTAAATTTAAAAAAACGTCAGTAAAATATGCTGACGTTTTTTTATGGAACTAAAGAAAATATTTTATTAATTATTATTTGCTCAAAATTAAAATTATTTTTTTCTAATTCCAAAATTTCTTTAGAAAGAGAAACTTCATCAGTTATTATTCCATCTGCACCACTCGTGAATGCTTTTACAATTTCATCATTAGTATTTGTAGTCCAAATATACACTCTTTTACCATTTTTTTGAATTTTTCTTATCATTTCATTTGTTACAATTTCTTTTTCAATACAGAAAAAGTCAACAAATTTTACATTATGAAAATTACCATAACTAAAGGCTAAGATAAGTCCTGTTGAAATACTAGGTTCTATATCTTTGATTTCTTGTAAGGCTTTTGGAGATAAGGAAGAAACAATTACATCATATGGCTTATCCTTTATTAATTTCATGACTTCTTGAGCTAAAATTTTCTCATTGTTTTTATAGGGTTTTAATTCTATATTTAATTTTATTTTTCCTGAAGTTTTTTCAAGCACAGTTTTTAAATCGATAAATTTATATTCTTTAGAATTTTTTTCATCAATTATTTTGTAATTTTTTAATTCTTCAAAATTTAAATTTTCAATATTAACTTTTTTTCCTGTAAGTCTTTTTAAATTATGATCATGCGATAAAACAACTACATTGTCTTTGGTTAATACAACATCAATTTCTGCAAATTCTGCTTCGTTTTGTATAGCTTCATTTATAGATTCCAATGTGTTTTCAGCAGAATTTTTTGTGCTTCCTCTATGAGCCATAATATCCGGTTTTAAATTTCTAAAAGTATGATAAAACTTAATTTCTTCATTTGAGTTTCTGTATTTACTAAAAATTCCGGCAAAAATTAGAAATATCATTACAAGAGACATCTTTAGTTTAATTTTATTTGTAGGATAGACTATGTTACTAAATTCAACATTGGTTGAAGTTTTAAAATAAAATTTTGATAAATCATAAAAGGTAACGGTATTTGATAAAACATTTGTAAAAATTTTTAAAATTGTTGCTATAGATAAATAAGCTATTATTCCAATATTACTTAATGTTTTATTACTTGTTTGCATATAAAATATTAATATTATAACAAATAAGAA
>CABRGI010000193.1 GCA_902470455.1 uncultured Parvimonas sp. | reverse complement strand
CAAAAATTGATTTAAAAAATTTCTTATTAATCTTTCTAGGAAGTCCCATAACTTCTATTGATTTATAATCAATATTTAAACTAGGAATTAATTCGCTTTCCATACTATTTTTAGAACCTATATATAATATATCTATATTTTTATCACGTCTTTTTAATTCTTCAATTATTGCAACGGCAGGATATATATGACCTCCTGTACCACCACCTGTTATTACAACTTACATATTATCTCCCTTTTATATCATATCTTGCAATACTTAAAATAATCCCAATCATTATTGAAGTCATAACTAAGGAAGAGCCTCCATAACTTACAAAAGGTAAAGTTACTCCTGTAGGAGGAATGGTCCCCGTAGCAGTTCCTATATTAACTAATGTTTGCAATCCAATCGAGAATGTTATTCCCAGTATTACCATCTTTCCATATAAATTTTTAACATTTTTTGAAATCATAATTCCTAGATATGCCAAATATATATATACTCCAATAAAAAAAACAGATCCCATAAATCCAAATTCTTCTGCTATAGTTGCAAAAATAAAATCATTATGAGCTTCAGCTAAAGTATATTTTTGTCTTCCGTTTCCAAGGCCAACACCCCAAACAGAGCCATTTGTTATAGCAAAAAGTGATTTTATTAATTGCCAAGATTTTGAATCTCTATATTTTAACGGATTAATGAATGCTTGAATTCTACTAGTTCTACTATAACCTGAATTTAACATATATATAGCTCCAAAGCTAGCAATTGAAATTCCAAGTCCGGAAAACATTATTGCCTTTTTATCCATACCTGCAATTATATACATAGCAGTCAAAGTTCCAATTATTATCAATGTATTAGAAAGATCGGGTTGAATCATAACTGAAAAGGCAGAAACCCCAGCTATCATTAAATATTTAAAAAAAACATTTTTAAAAGTAAAATTCTTTTTATATTTATCAATAACATATGCCATCATCATTATAGAAGCAATTTTCATAAAGTCTGAAGGCATAAATGTTAAACCGCCAATTCCAACCCATCTTCTTGCATTATATATATTTATTCCTAAAGGAGAATATACTAAAAATCCCAGCAAAAATGTAAAAATAAAAAAATTTTTACTTTGCTTTCTAAATTTTAAAATATTTATATGTGAAACTAAGAATATAAATATAATCGATAAACCTACAAATATTATATGTTTTCTTATTATATCTACTTCATTTCCCTTTAGTCTATAGCTATATGGCCAACTTGTACTAAATACCATTACACTTCCAAAAAGAAGTAAAAACATAACAACTATAACCAATTTTTTAGCATACTTATCAAATTTAATCATTATAATTCATTTACCAACTTCTTAAATAAATTTCCTCTTTCTTCATAACTTTTGAACATATCCCAACTTGCAGAAGCTGGAGAAAGTAATACATTATCTCCACTTTCGGCAATCTCAAAAGACTTTTCAACAACTTCTCTATAATCATTAACTATTATATTATTATCAAATCCATTATTCTTTGCAGTATCATAAAATTTGTACTTTGTATCTCCAACTAATATTATAGCTTTTACTTTCCCATTAAAACAATTAAATAAAGGGGTAAAATCAACGTGTTTGTCATACCCACCCAGTATTAATATAATAGGTTTTTCCAAAGCTTCAACAGCTTTTATAGTTGAATCTACATTTGTTCCTTTTGAATCGTTATAAAATTTTATACCATTTAATTCTCTAACAAATTCAATTCTATGTTCAACACCACCAAAATTTTTACACGCAAAAACAATAGTATCTAAATCTATACCATAATTATAACAGATTGCAACAGAAATTAAAACATTTTGTGCATTATGTCTTCCTAAAATTTTTAAATCTTTCATTGAAAAAATCTTTTTATCATGATGATAAAAAGCATCTTCACTAAAATAAAAATCTGAATTTTTATTCGTTAATGAAATTTTTGTAACATTTGTATTTGTTACATCTAACTTACATAAAATTTCATCATCAATATTTAAAACAAGATTTCCATTTTTATCCATATTTTTAAATATTTTTAATTTATCTTCTATATAATTTTCAAAACTTCCATGCCAGTCAATATGATCCGGAGTTATATTTCCAATAGATGCAATTAAAGGTTTAAACTTTTCAATATTATGCAATTGGAAACTACTGACTTCTATAATATTGACAGTTTCATCATCTGAGATAAAAATTTCCCATAGCATTCCAATTCCTATATTTCCAACTACCTTTGATTTTATATTTGCAGTTTTAAAAATTTCGCCAACTAAACTTGTTGTAGTAGTTTTTCCATTAGTACCGGTAATTGCGATTATTTTTCTTTTTGGAAATAGAGTATAAGCTAATTCCAAATCTGTATATATTGGAACTTTTTTATTTAAAAAATATTCAATTATTTCGTTAGATGGTTTAATTCCCGGACTTTTTACCACAAAATCAAAATCATAATCTTTATAATTTTTTATAAATTTATA
>CABRGI010000192.1 GCA_902470455.1 uncultured Parvimonas sp. | reverse complement strand
AGTAGTTAATTGGTTTTTTTAGTGATTTAACTTGTTTATTGATGTCGCTTGTTTTTTTGATTTTAGGAATTACTTGCTTCTTCTTTTCGGCAGTTGAGACTTCATTTTTTAGTTCAACCGTCAGATTTTCGTCTAAAGGTTTATCTTTGCTACTAAGTAGTTTCTTAGATGCATTTATTGTTTCCTCTAAGCTACGGTTTTCTTTTTGAATTTTGGTTGTCACTTCATTAAATGACTTTACTGCTTTTTGATGTGGTGAAATTACAAGTTGATAAGTACCCTATACCGAAACATAATAGTACGATGAGAGAAATTACGGCACTTTTCTTTGTATTAATTCTTTTCATAAAAGAAGATTCTTTCATAGTCTATATATTTATATAATTTTCCGAAAATTCTATCTTTTTTTTGATTGCGATTCACTATTTTTTGTGTATAATTATAACATATAGGAGGAAATTTATGAAAAACATTGAAGATAGTATTACCACTGCCCCTAGAACAGGGGTACTTGCAGATTTTTTTGAAAAAACTGCATTAGGCGAGTTGGGAGAGCCAAACAATACTTATTTAGGTGATATTAATTTATTTAAAAATGACGAAAAAATGTCATCTTTTTATTTAAATCATAGAAAATTGCAAGGACAATTTGACAAGCATTTCTACTCAAGTATTCCCTTTATATTAGAAGAAGAATGTCGCGTTGGCTCAGCATTAAAAGATTACTTAGAAAAAAGAGATAGTATATAGTATTTATATGTTCTCGAAGCCGCTGAAGGAACAATGGCTAGAACAATTGGAAATTTGAGCAATGGTAAGATAAAAACTTTATCTTGTAGCCCAACAAAAGCTAATCAGGATAATTTTTTAGATATGGTAAGCCACTACATTCCAAATTTATCCTATCCCCTTACAATAAAATAACCAACTCAAATATCAGAGAATTATTTCCTAATTTCAATGGTTTTGACGTCATAATAGAAGATACAACATTTCAGATGTACAGTCCAGATAGAGCTAAACAAATAAAATTTACAAAAGAAAAGCTGAAAAAAGATGGTATAATTGGTTTTATTGAGAAATTTTCCAATAAAGATATTACGGAATTTCTAAAACGAGAACATATCAAAGACTCACTTTTTAAAAATAGATTTTTCTCACAAAAAGACATTCAATTGAAAAAAGACAATGTATTAACAGATATGAATAATGGTCTTGTTACATTGACACATTTAAAAACATTTTAGCTGACTTCTTTAAATATGCTGTTATAAACTGGAATTCTGGAAATTTCTATACAGTCTACGCATCTAATAGCAAAAATAATCTTTTAAGCTTTTTATCTAATATGACACCAGCATTAACTCCTAATCAGTTTGTACATACCGATCTTCCAGTTGCATTGCTGAACTTAAATAAAAACGAAATAAAATACAGAGTAATAAAGGAAAAATAATATGTCACTATCTACTTGGATATCATACACTATCGCTTGCATTCTACTTATTTCCCCTCCTGGACCAACAGTAACTTATCTTATAACTACTAGTATGACTCATGGGAAAAAAACTGCTTATGAAATTGTTTGGGGAAGTTTCTGGGGAGGACTTGTTTGTCTAATCCTCTCGTTTATTGGGATTGGAGCTATACTCAAAACTTCAGGAACCTTGTATGCAATTTTACGTCTACTTGGGATCGCTTATCTTATCTATTTAGGAATCAAAAGTTTTCTTGATGCTAATAAGGTAAAAGATAAAACTGAAAAAATGGTACCTCCTGAAAAAGGAGAAGCCTTTAAAAATGGATTTTTATTGATATTTTTAAATCCTAAAAATATTATTTTCTTTGCTTCATTTTTACCTCAATTCATTAATCACAACTCTCCGTTTTTATTACAAACTACAATATTAAGTTTGACATATCTAATTGTTGGTTTAATCAACGATTATTTATATAGTTTTTTTGCTTCAAATATTGGAAACGTACTTGGAAAACATTCTGAAAAGTGGATTGCCTACATCGGTGGTGTAGCTATGATACTATCAGCTATAATCGTTGTATTTCAAAATTTTTAGTAAAATTTTGAAGGAATTATCTTAGGAATTAAGAAATTCTCCGAATTATTCATAAATCACTTTTCTACTTCATTAACTTTACTCTAATACCTAAAACTCAACCTCAAATAAATATGACAGGAAAAATTATTTTTAACACATAAACAAAAAAACACTCTAAAAATGGCTCTATAATTTCTGTAGTGGGTGAAACCACTGTAGAGATTATAGAGCTTTTTAAGTGTACACAAAAAGTCCCATAAGAACTATAATGAAAAGCGACGAAACTACCATTAGGAAGAACTTATGAGACTTATTAAGAATACCACAGAATTAATCGGAATCGGAATCAAAAACCAAAATATCATTATTTCACTTGTTTTTGAAACTGACACTCATAATGACAAACTCCCTGCTGTTATGTCCTGGGATGAGTTTGGGTTCAAGAAAG